>CAXBPM010000067.1:0-12677 GCA_963977345.1 uncultured Roseivirga sp. | reverse complement strand
CTGTCCTCAGTAAGGTTTGAATACCCTATCATTGGATTGCCCGAAAACAATTAAACACCAATACTTAAATTCAAAACGAAGGAATTACCCAAAATGAAGGAATAGATACTTTGATGCTGAAGGTTACGCTTTGAGCCCTTTCATTACCAAAAAGCCTTAGAGAAATCTAAGGCTTTTTTTGTTTCTGCCTTTCAAATTCAAAACACCACTGGATTGAATTCCAACTTAGAGTTTGATAAACTAAACTTTAGATTACGTGCTTTCCTTTGACTTATAATTTAAAACCCAATTCAGAAAGATTATTTTGCAAAATCCTTAGCCAAGATGAGTTCTTCGAATCGAACAACACTCGTTCTCTCAGCATGGAAACTTTATCTGTTGTTGATTTTTTGCTTTTAATTGTACTCTCTTCACAATATGTATCAATGGCCTTTAAGAGAACATCACCATTCTCTGAATGATGGTCAATTAAATAATTAATCAACCAATTTATCCCCTGTTTTTTCGAGAATCCGTAGAGCTCTCTTTTTTTTAAAGAAAGCAAGCCAAAGAATAACATCTCCTTTTTATCGAGTTCTTCTATGTCAGACCAATTTGTATCACAAAAATGAAGTATTAGAAGCAAGGTTCTTTTATAATTAATATCAATGAATTCCGAATTTGCCATTGACTTAATCTCTTCCCTTTCTTGAACTGTAGCTTTATATCGTTTTTTAAACAAAGATTTGATTAAAGTAAATCTTAGTCCATGGATATCATCATCATTCAAAAGAGCTTGGAGCAATGTAAAATCCTTATTTCCCCCCATATGAACATCAAAATGAATCCAGTGAGATTCAAATACTAGTTTCAAAAAGTAAGATCTCTTTTCAAGTTTTGGTTTTAAAAGCAAGTCAATCAAGAATGGGTATTTATTATCTTTCAAAATGGCATCAAGATTAATCCCCGCAGAAACACCACGCATAACCTCCCGACCAATCTTTAAAGATTTCTCATTAAGTTGTCCATATAGAGTGAAAGAATTATTCGAGAACAATTCTTTCAAATCACTCAAAAAATCTTGGACTTGTTCGTTTATGGAGTGTAAATGATTGGCTTCGACCTTTTCTTCATCTCTTTTTATTCTCTCTTGCCTTTCTTTTTCAAGTTTTAATAGATACTCTTCCTTTTGACTTTCTTTCTCTCGTAATTCCTTAACGAAATTATAATGGAATACTTGATGGTTTGTTTCGTCAAATTGAATCCTATCCCAAGCAATACTCCTTTCTGTCCATTGAGTATGAACTGCCACATCTTTCGCTTTATTTAGAAATACCTGTTTATACTTACAAATGAGATGAAAATCCATTTTACTCTCATCCAACCTGAAAAAATTTTGATGTTTATGGAGGTATTGAACATCAATAATAAAAATAGATTTAGACTTAGGATCAAAGTCCTCTAAGAGCCATATAAGATATATACCTTGATCTCTATAAAAAACATGCCTTTGTAACATATACTTCAATGGCAAAACAGAAAGCTGAATTTCAAAAACTATTTCTTTTTCATTGTAGATACATGAAACGTCTGGCCGCCTCTCAAGCCTATCGTTTATTATAATCCACTTTTCTTCTTTCACAGAAGACTTTTTTACACCTTTTGTTTTTTTTAATCGAGTACTAAGCTCCCTCTTTAACTGTTTATGCCTAGCACTTTCCCTAAAACCAAGAACTCTATTGATTTCCCTTGTATTTTTGTTAGGTACCCTACTATCAAGAACACACCCCGTACCCCCTCTTTTATGGAAGAAATAGTGTGTTCTAAAACCAGCATCAGTTTTGTTTGATGAGACCCCTAATTCACCACCACATTCCTGACAATAAAATTTTGCATTACCAGTCTGATATTGTTCGCGCCATCGATAGGCAGATTCCTCCGTTTTAAAAACTTTACTAGCACACAAAACCTCACCAGTTTCAGCTAACACAGCACTCTCTATCGTTCTATCAATCACAATTAACACTACAGTTAGATACTAAACACACACCTTTATAAGTCCAAAACGAGTTCTGACGTATATTTAAAGATAAACTTTTCTAGCCGAACACATTATAAGTTAAGTACTTTAACCTTAGAGAAATCTAAGGCTTTTTTTGTTTCTGCCTTTCACCCTCTCCTTTCAAATTCTATATTTGCGCTCCGAATTCAAAATATACCTATGAGCGAACTCATCAAAGAACTACAATGGAGAGGCATGATCCACGACATCATGCCCGGTACGGAAGAACAACTGGATAAAGAGCAAACCACAGGTTATGTTGGCTTCGATCCTACTGCCGATTCTTTGCACATTGGCAACTTGGTTCCTGTAATGCTTTTGGTACACCTTCAGAAGGCAGGCCATAAGCCTATCGCCTTGGTGGGTGGTGCTACGGGTATGGTGGGCGATCCTTCAGGGAAATCATCTGAGAGACCAATGCTTTCAGAGGAACTCTTAAACCATAACCTAGACTCACAGAAAAAGCAGCTTCGTAAGTTCTTAGATTTTGATTGCGGTGAGAATTCTGCGCAACTGGTCAATAACTACGATTGGTTCAAGGATTTCAACTTCCTTGATTTTATCAGAGAAGTAGGCAAACACATTACTGTGAATTACATGTTGGCCAAAGATTCTGTCAAAAACAGATTAGAAAGCGGAATGTCATTTACTGAATTCTCTTACCAACTCGTTCAGGGCTACGATTTCCTTCACTTGAACCAAAACTATGATTGCAAACTGCAAATGGGAGGTTCCGATCAGTGGGGTAACATTGTTACAGGTACTGAATTGATTAGAAGAAAAGTGCAAGGCGAAGCTTTTGCCATGACGGCTCCTTTGATTAGAAAGGCAGACGGATCTAAATTCGGTAAATCAGAAGGCGGAAACGTTTGGCTGGACCCGAAGAAGACTTCTCCTTACAAATTCTACCAGTTTTGGCTGAATACGTCTGATGAAGACGCTTCCAACTTCATTCGTGTGTTTACCTTTCTTTCAAAAGAAAAAATTGAAGCTTTGGAAGCTGAACACAATGAAGCCCCGCATTTAAGAACTTTGCAAAAAGCTTTGGCAGAAGACATCACTGTGAGAGTTCACTCTGAAGAGGATTTAAAGACCGCCATTAAAGCTTCAAACATTCTTTTCGGGAAATCTACGACTGAAGACCTTGAGTCTCTAGATGAAGACACATTGCTTTCAGTATTTGAAGGCGTTCCTCAGGTACAGGTGTCTAAAGCAGACCTAGATCAAACAGAGAACGCCATTGACTTACTTTCTGTGGTGACGCAAGAAGTTATCTTTAAATCTAAAGGTGAGGCCCGCAGAATGCTGCAAGATGGCGGAGTGAGCATCAACAAAGTAAAAATCGAAGACATGAATGCCAAACCAGCCATTCGCCTTCTTCAGGATAAATACTTTTTGGTTCAGAAAGGGAAAAAGAATTACTACTTGATTTCAATTACCGAATAGGGTAAATTGAGCTAAATCATTCAGAAAGAAAGCGTTAAGAAATTGATTTTTTTAGCGCTTTCTCTGGTTTTACGCATACCAATTCAATACTGCACCTCAAACCTCAATACGGTTTCTTCAATATGGAAGATAGTTACAGACATAAGGGAATGCGAAGACAACTTGTCAAAGTTGTTCGCTCCAAAGGCATTAAAGACGAACGAGTCTTGGACGCTATTGGGAAAATTCCACGCCATTTTTTCTTTGAGAATGCCTTGGTAGAACATGCTTACCAAGACAAGGCCTTTCCCATTGGGGTTGGTCAAACGATTTCTCAGCCTTATACCGTAGCCTTTCAAAGTGAATTACTGAATGTAAAACCCGGTGATAAGGTTTTGGAGATTGGAACAGGCTCTGGTTATCAGGCCATCGTCCTTTTAGAGCTTGGGGCCGAAGTGTATACCATAGAGTATCAAAAGGAGCTTTATGAGCGTACCAGATTCGCCCTACCCGAAATGGGCTACAAGGCCAACTTCTTCTATGGGGATGGATCACTAGGCTTGCCAAAGTTTGCACCCTACGACAAAATAATCGTCACCGCTGGTGCGCCTACCGTGCCCGATGCGCTCATAGACCAGCTAAAAGTAAACGGTTGCTTGGTGATTCCTGTTGGCAATGCCAAAACGCAGCAAATGCTAAAGCTTACCCGATTGGAAGGCAACAAGCTTCGCAAAGAAGTTTTCCACGATTTCAAGTTCGTGCCCCTACTCGGTGATGATGGATGGAAAAAATAAACATTGATGAAACAATATATTTAAATGTATTTGTTTTTACATATTTACATATGTTAGTTATTTAATTTATAAAAATGAAATTCCATTCCATTCTTTCATCTTACCGCATTAGCTTTGCAGCATAAAACGAAGTTATGGCAGCAAAGACAAAAACCACCAAAGATTCACGCGTTACAATGACGGAGTTGGTACTTCCCAACGACACCAATACACTCCACAACCTTATGGGGGGGAAACTGATGCACTGGATGGACATTAATACCGCCATTGCAGCGCAAAAGCACTCTAATCGTATTGTGGTCACTGCCTCTGCGGATAATATATCCTTCGGAAAGCCTATTGCTTTGGGCGATGTAGTGACACTTACTGCCAATGTCACCCGTTCTTTCAACTCTTCTATGGAAGTATACTGCGAAGTATGGGCTGAAAACATCCCTACTGGCAAAAAATTCAAGAGCAACAGCGCTTATTTCACCTTTGTGGCGGTTGATCAAAGTGGAAGACCTATTGATGTACCAGAACTCATTCCAGAAACAGCTGAAGAAAAGGAGCAATACGAAGGAGCATTAAGAAGAAGACAACTCCGTTTGGTTTTGGCCAAAAGGATGAAGCCAGACGAAGCGACAGAGCTCAAAAGTCTTTTCTTCGGATCATAGTCTATATTTCACTAGACAATTGTTAGATTTAGCAAAATAACCAATTGGCGCCATGGCTGAGGATATCTCATTCCTTTCTCATTTTATTACTGAAGAAATTTATCTGATTAAAGATGATGTTGCGCCAGCGCCAACCCAAGAGATTAAGGGTGAAAAAGTAGTAGAGGCTCCTGTTGAAAAGGCCAATCCAGCCCCAACCAAAGAAGTGAAGACGGAAGAGGTAGCAGAAACTCCTGCTGAGAAGGTTAGTTCGCCCCCACCAACTCCGGTAGTGGAAGAACCTAAACCCGTTTACATCAAGCCCCTCCCTACTGAAGGCAATAACCTCAAGCATTGTCTCATCTTTTTTGAGGCTGAACATCCTCAATTGGAAGCAGAGAAAAAAGCTTTCCTGCTTAAGATATTGACTTCCGTAAAACGAAGTTTAGACGATGTGCTTTTGATCAACCTGAAAGAAGCTTCTCCAGAACAAATTGAAGCAGTGTTGAATGAGTTTAACCATCGTCATGTTTTAGTCTTCAATTCTAAAAAACTGGACAGTTATAATAACAGCCCGGTTTACGAAGTCAAAGAAGATCGAAAGAAATTCTACATGAAAGCGGACGATCTTGGCGAAATAGAAGCAACTGTAGCCTTGAAAAAGGCCATTTGGGCTGGTTTGCAGAAGATGTTTTTATAATGCGTTTCAATTTAAAGCGGCTTGATCACCTCGCTTTCTGGATTAGTCTTTCAGGAATCGTGGTTTTTATTGCCGACTTTGGCTATACCCAATCCGACCTCTCTCAAAGCATCATCAACAGCTATTATTTTGTAGTACTGGGCATTGGGCTAGCATCTATCATTCTTCGTTATGTTGAGCGAAAGAATCAGCAAAAAACTAAGGTACTCATCTTCGATATCCTTAGCGTTCTCATCACCCTCACTGTACTTTATCTTCATTTAATCCATGGGTCAAGCCACAAGCTACACCCCATACTATTCAATGACAACCTGATTAAGTCTGCCGTAATCCTGACTTTTATTAGGGAATTTTCGGAGTTAAGGCTCATATATAAGCGGACAGTACTCAACCCAGCTCAATTGTTCATTATCAGTTTCTTAATTATTATTCTACTGGGCACGGTGCTTCTGATGCTCCCAAGAGCGACCTATGATGGAATTTCGTTTATAGACGCCTTCTTCACCTCTACCAGTGCCGTTTGTGTCACAGGATTGATTGTAGTGGACACCGGAAGCTACTTCACGGAATTTGGGCAGATTATTATCATGATGCTGATTCAAATTGGCGGTTTGGGAATTTTGACTTTTGCCAGCTACTTCAGCTACTTCTTTAAAGGCGGTTCTACTTATGAAAACCAATTGGCATTGGGTGACATGAGCAATTCAAAAAAGCTCAGCGAAGTTTTCTCCACCTTAAAATACGTGCTCATTATCACCTTTGGCATTGAAATGTTGTCAGCCTCTTTGATTTATTTCAGCTTGGATCCCAGCACTTTTGAGTCTCAATACAGCCAAATATTTTTCGCTGTATTTCATTCTATTTCTGCATTCTGTAACGCAGGTTTTTCCACCCTCAGCAATAGCGTATATGACGTAGGCTTTAAATTCAATTACTTCTTACAAATCGTATTGATCTCTACCTTCTTTTTGGGTGCCCTGGGCTTCCCAATTGTAGTCAATATTCTGAATTACTTGAAATATCGTTTATCACAAGTGTTTACCTTTTCAAGTCGACTAAAGAATTACAAACCTTGGGTACTGAACCTAAACAGCCGGATTAACCTAATCACAACAATCTCATTGACCGCCATTGGCTTTGTATTGTTCTTTATGCTGGAGTACAATAACACAATGGCCGAACATAGCTTTTTCGGTAAGATTGTGACTGCCCTATTTGGTGCTGCCACTCCTAGAACCGCTGGCTTTAACTCCGTGGATATGGCAGCTTTGAGCTTCCCTACCCTAGTATTGACACTGCTATTAATGTGGATCGGAGCATCGCCTTCTTCTACGGGTGGAGGGATTAAAACCAGCACTTTCGCCATAGCCACCCTGAACATTCTCAGTATTGCCAGAGGGAAAACGAAAATTGAAGTGTTCAGAAGAGAAATATCCGACATATCGGTGAGAAGGTCTTATGCTATTATATCCCTTTCGCTAGTGGTAATTGGGTTTGGAATCATGGTCATTTCAATGTTCGATGGGGATAAAACGCTTATGCAAATTGCTTTTGAATGCTTCTCGGCTTACAGTACAGTAGGCTTAAGCTTGGGCATTACGGGCGACTTAACCAGTGTGAGCAAGATTGTGCTCGTTATCATCATGTTTGTGGGTAGAGTAAGCATGTTATCCATTATGATTGCTATAATGGATAAAGTAAAGCATAAGAGTTACAGGTATCCTACCGAAGAAATTACGATCAATTAAAACTTGAATCAATGAAATACATCATAGTTGGATTAGGGAATTTTGGAGCTTCGTTGGCTGAAAAACTGACTGCTCAAGGGAATGAAGTGATTGGAATTGACACTTCAATGTCAAAGGTAGACACATTCAAAGAGAAAATTTCTCACACCATTTGTATGGATGCCACCGATGAGTTTACCGTAGCAGGCCTGCCCTTAAAAGATACCGACATCGTAATCATAGCCATTGGTGAAGACCAAGGCTCAAACATCATGGTGACCGCCATATTCAAAAATCTTGAGGTTAAACGACTGATCAGCAGAGCGATAAATCCATTGCATGAAAAAGTACTTAAAGCCTTAGGGGTAGATGAAATAGTGTATCCTGAGCAAGAAACCGCAGAACGTTGGGCCAAAAAGCTTTGCATGAACAATGTGGTTGACTCTTTTGAGCTAGGAGAAAACTATACTATTATCGAAGCCAATCTGCCTGAAGAGTATGTTGGACAAACAATCAAAGAAGTTAAGTTCCGTGAGAATTTCAATTTGTTGGTATTGACTACCATTAGGAAAAAAGAGGTGAAGAGTATTTTGGGTAAAACTAAAACTGAGTCGAAAGTTCAGGGCGTTGCAACACCAGACTTTATACTCGAAAAAGATGACATCCTCGTGCTCTATGGATCCAACAAGGATTTGGAAAAGTTCTTAAAGATGAAAACCGAATAAAGCCTAGCTAAAAAATCATGGGTGCGCGGAAACCCAGACTTCACCATCCTCGAAAAACTCCTTCTTCCAAATGGGTACCTTTTCTTTTAGGGTATCAATACAATATTCACAGGCCTGAAAAGCTGCTTTCCGATGCGGGGCAGCCACCACAATCACCACGGCTTCCTCTCCTACTTTCACCAAACCTGTGCGGTGATGAATCAGTATTTCTTCCACCTGAAACTCAATTTTGGCTCGATCTGCAATTTTCTTCATTTCCTTCAAAGCCATTTTTTCATAGGCTTCAAATTCTAACTTGAGGACTGGTTTGCCTTTGGTTTGATTGCGCACGGTGCCCACAAAACTAACAATACCCCCACACTCAGGATAAGAGACGGCCTCTAAGCAAGCTTGAGGGTCGAGTTTTTCAGAAGTAATATGAATCAGTGTTTTCATCCGCCACTTACAGGTGGAATTAGCACCACCTCGTCATTTTCTTTGATTAAATAATCATCATTCACATAATCGGCATTGACGGCCAATTGCAGAGAAGCAAGCCCTTGGAACGCAGGATAGAGATCAACCAAAGCTTGGCGCACATCGGCCACAGAGCTCTGTTCTTCCATTTCCAAGGTCACCTGATTACTGTTCAGAATATCCTTCGCTATGCCAAAAGCAATCACTTCAATTTTCATCTTATCTCTTTTCAAACAAGGTACTTCAATAATAAGCGTCCGCCAGCAAATAATACCAATAATGCAGTGAGCATTTTCACCTTCTTCTGCGAAAGCTTAAAAACCGAAAGCCTGGAGCCCAATTGCCCTCCTACCAAAACGCTAAGGCCTAAGTATAAAATCATTTCAAAGTCAAAGGTCAAATTGTCTTGACTAAGCTGCCCCGCCAAGCCTGATGCTGAATTAATGAGGATGAAAAAGCTCGCAGTGCCAGCAATCGTTTTGGCCTTGTCCCAATGCATAATGTGCAGCAAAGGCGAAAGGAAGATTCCACCCCCAATCCCTACAGAACCGGCCAACAAGCCAATGCCACCACCAATGGCTCCATTGACGATTGGCATGTCCTTCTTTTCTTTTGATGCTTTCTCAACACTCACCTTCCTCAAGTAATCTTCCAACAACATGATAATGCCAGCAATGACCAATGTGGAACCCAAAAGGATGAAGAATACATTTTCCTTAAAGGGAATTCTCGCCCCAAGAAATGCCAAGGGCACACTTACCAAAACCAATGGTAAAGTCTTCTTCCAATTAATATGGCCTTGCTTCGCGAAGAGGTAGGTACCGCCACTTACGACAATAAGATTACACACCAAGGCGATGGTGCGCAACAGTCGATATTCAAAGCTATAAAGGGATAGAATGGCCAAATAACTGGAGCCGCCACCAAAGCCCACGGAGGAATACAGAAAGGCAATTGCGAAAAAGAAGAAGATCAATTCGTAATCCATGTGCTAATAGATTTCCATGCTATGATTAATCTCTTTTTGCCAAGCCAATATTCCACCTTTCAAGTTCTTTAATTTTGAAAAACCTTCTTTTTTAAGGAACTCAAGGGCTTTTCGGCTGCGTTGCCCACTTTTGCAGTGAATGACTATTGTTTCATTTTGAGACAGTCGGCCAAGCTCAGCTCCCAGCTCAAACAATGGAATATTCAGCCCTTTTAGGTTAGAAATGGCATATTCATAGGCTTCGCGGACATCCAGAATAAAGGGAGCATTTCCCGATTCAATCAACTGATGCAACTCCTGAACTGTGATTTCATCCGCCTCGTTTTTGGCTTCACTCAAGCCACAAAAGGTTTCATAATCTATCAATTTAGTAATCGTAGGATGATCCCCCGAAACAGGGTTTTCTGAATTCGACTTAATGTTTAAAAACCTAGTGGTAAAATACTGGCTGTCAAATAGAAACAATCTACCATCTAATCGAATTCCTAGACCGGTTAAAAGCTTAATGGCCTCATTGGCCTGCATGGCCCCTATGATGCCAGTAAGTGCACCAAATACACCTCCTTCATTACAACTGGGCACCATTTCGGGCGGTGGCGGAGTAGGAAAAAGGTCTCGGTAATTTGGTCCTCGACTACCATCTTTTCTTTGGGCATTGAAAACACTCACTTGGCCTTCGTAGCGAAAAACTGCGGCATACACCAAGGGTTTACCCAGAAGCACACAGGCATCATTCACCAAGTATCGTGTGGCCAGGTTGTCGCTGCCATCCACTACCAAATCAAAATCTCTAATAATAGCTAAGCCATTTTCTGAATCCAGTCGCGTTTCAAAATGAGTAACTTTTACGTTTGGATTCAATTCTTGGATCACCTTGACAGCTGATTTGCCTTTAGATTCGCCAGCTTGGTTGGTCTTGTACATCACCTGACGCTGCAGGTTAGAAAGGCTAATCTCATCAAATTCGACCAATCCAATTCGCCCCACTCCTGCTGCAGCCAAATAGCTAAGGTTAGGAATGCCCAGACCTCCGGCACCAATCACCAAGACACTGGAGGACTTAAGTTTCTCTTGTCCTTCAATACCGAAGTCGGGCAGAATGATTTGCCTATTATAGCGTATGAGCTCTTCTTTATTCAGCATTCGTAAACTTATCTAAATCGGTTTGTGTATCAATATCTAAGTTAAAACGAAGGTTGTTGGTTTCAAAGAAGTCTACCTTTTCTGAATTTCGTTTTACGAGCTGGCTGCAACCATTGGGATCGGTATGCTCCAGAATTTCCTTCTGATAGTCGCTGGCAAAAAATACGGGGTTCCCCTTCTGACCATTGTACAGCGGAACAAGAATATTCTTTCCATTCTCTTCCCTGAAACGATTCATCAACTGGCTATAATCTGCTGTGGTTAAAAATGGCATATCCGCCAAACAAATGACATATACATCGCCTTTAGCTTCCGCAATTCCAGCTTGAATTGAAGAAGTCATTCCTTGTTCAAAAGTGGAGTTCATAACTATTTTAAGCCTGTCTTCTTTCTGAATCAGGCTTTCGATCTTCTCTGCTTCCTTTCCTACAACCACAATGATTTCTGAAAAATCAGCTTCGGTAATCGACTTCAAACTTCGCTCGAAAATGGTCTTTCCTTCCATAGGCATTAGAAGTTTATGTCCTCCTTCCATTCTAGAAGAAAGCCCTGCTGCTAATACTATGGCCGAAAACTCTGTCATTCTATTTCAATGATACGGCTTTTTAAGCCCCATGACAATAGATTCTTCAGCACATTAAGCTCGAAAAGCAATTGCATAGCCCTTTACCAACTCCCCATCGAGTCAACTCACCTATAGATAAGTTCCATCCGTCTAAATATCAAGCTTATAAAAACCCTCGCGCCTTACATTTATAAAAAAGAAAGATGGAAAAAGTATTGATAATTGTTCGCAACGATGTTCTCAGAGTTTACTTAGAACTAAAAACCAGTAGAAAATACGAGGTAAAAGCTGTTAAGTCGCCAAGTGAAGGACTCGAGTGGCTGGACAGGAATCAAGTCTCTTTAATTCTTACTGATTATCAAAAAGGCATTACGGAAGAAGACTTCCTTCTCAGGCAAATCGAAACCGTAGCATTTTGGTCCGGGGCCTCTCTCCTTGTGGTAAAGGACGATAAAGACATTACGTTGCCAAAGAAAAATAGACTGATACAGTCTGTCACTAAATCATTACTTTCAATCAAGCTTTGCCCTAAAATAAGGTCTCTGGTAAACTCCGCGAGTCTGAAAAACTCAGAAATCAATTAAAAATTGGTTTCTCAACTTTGAAATGAAGTTCAGAAAAAACGAGTACTTTCATGAAATAGAACCTATTAATGAATAATTAAAATAAAACCATCTACGCGATACTCCGTAACGTAATAAAACATTTGTTGTAAAAACTAAAACATTGAAAGACCTAACACAAGACCAACTCATTGAACTAGGCCGTCAATTGAGTAACCCAAAAGGGAAATTTGGATTAGAAGTAGCTAAAAACATGCACATGACTAACATTGGTATGATTAGGTCTGCCATCAATGCGCTTGAAATATCTGCCAACAATAAGGTGCTTGAAATCGGTCATGGAAGCTGTCAACACCTGCCTTTAATATTGGAGCAATCCGAAAATGTTGGGTTTTATGGCCTCGAGATTTCGGAAACCATGAAAGCCGAAGCTGAGCTTAAGAATAAGGCGTATTTAAAAAATCAAATCGTTCAGTTTGAACTGTATGATGGT
Source organism: uncultured Roseivirga sp. (assembly GCA_963977345.1). Taxonomy (GTDB): domain Bacteria; phylum Bacteroidota; class Bacteroidia; order Cytophagales; family Cyclobacteriaceae; genus Roseivirga. The sequence goes on along the minus strand of CAXBPM010000067.1, from coordinate 422 downwards.
GAAAACATCCCTTTTCCGAATAACTCATTTGATAAGGTAATGACGGTTAACACACTCTACTTTTGGAAAAACCCAGAAGCATTTTTGGAGGAAATATATAGAGTAATAAAGCCCAATGGGGTTTTCGTGATCGCTTTCGCGCAAAAGCAATTCATGGAAGATTTACCCTTTGTGAAAGAGAAGTTTCAGCTCTACGACAACCAAGACTTGGTTGAGCTTGTGCAGCAAACAAATTTTAAATTGATTGAGATTAAAGATAAAATAGAATCAGTAAATGGTAATGCTGGTGAATTAGTTAACAGAAACTATGGTATTGCACTACTAAAAAAGTAGGCAAAGAACCATCAGACAATAAAACCGAACAAATCAGGCCTTTCATTCAGGTACTCAAAATTCAAGTCCTTCTCTTTCATTCGTTGCAT
>CAXBPM010000066.1:0-12740 GCA_963977345.1 uncultured Roseivirga sp. | reverse complement strand
CACCATCATTAAACGAAACATAGACACCATGTTCTGTCGCCAAATAAAGCAAGCCCGGCACTTTTAAATCTTCTCGAATAGAACGAGCAAAGTGACCAGGTTTTATTCCTGTAATAATTTTCATCCATGTTTTACCATAATCCGTGGTTTTGAACACATAAGGCTCTCTATCATCTACTTGGTAGCGGTTGGCCGCCAAATACAAAGTACCTGGCTTGAATTTACTTTCTTCGATAATGCTTATTCTAGAGAATTTAGGAAGGTCTTTAGGAGTGATATCGTCCCACTTCTTTCCCCCATTTCTTGTAATATGCACCTTACCATCATCGGATCCAGCCCAGATGGTGTTTACATCATAGTTTGAAGGCGCCAAAGCAAATACAGTTGCATAAATCTCTGGCCCATTCATGTCCATGGTAATTACACCACCTGTTACACCCAAAGTTTCAGGATCGGCATAAGTAAGGTCTGGACTAATTTTCTCCCAAGTCTGTCCGTCATTGGTCGTTTTCCATACATGCTGCGATGTAGTGTACATCACAGAAGGATCTTTAGGAGAGAACATAATCGGGAAAGTCCACTGCCATCTTTCTGGCAAAGCACTTGAAGGTTCTCCAGAGAAGAACCTCGGATACACTTGAATATCTCTGTATTGGCCAGTTCTACGGTTATAACGGGTTAATAAAGCGCCTTGGCTACCTGCATAAAATACATCAGGGTCAACAGGGCTTTGGGTAATCCAACCACTTTCGCCACCACCAACAGAATAAGATGGCCCTCTGCCTTGGCTAGGCATGGCCAGGGTACTGTTGTCTTGCTGAGCTCCTGCCACATGATAAGGTACATCACTAGTCGTCATGACATGGTAAAATTGAGCAGTAGGGAAGTCCAGATCAGTCCAAGATTGGCCACCATTCACACTCACAGTTCCGCCACCATCATTCGAACTGATCATTCGCATAGGGTCATTCGGGTCAATCCATAAATCGTGATTATCACCGTGTGGTGGACGAATAGTAATGTCGAAGGTTCTTCCGCCATCAGTGGATTTATGGAACCCTACGTTTAGGCCGTATACCACATCTCTATCTAATGGATCGGCATAGATTCTTGAATAATAGAAAGCCCGCTGACGCAGTTTACGTTCTGAATTGACACGCTCCCAAGTCCAGCCACCATCATCAGAACGGAAAATACCGCCTTCATTGGCTTCAACTGTTGCCCAAACACGATTAGGATCGGCAGGGGATACGGTTACTCCAATTTTACCGATTGGGCCTTCAGGCATTCCCGGGTTTTTAGTCAAGTCTATCCAAGTATCACCACCGTCTAGTGATTTAAAAAGCTTACTGTCTGGTCCACCGCCCCACATTTTCCATGCTTTACGGTACACCTGCCAAGTAGAGGCATAAAGTACATTTGGGTTGGTACGGTCAATGATAATGTCGGCTGCACCAGCTTTATCACTTACATACAATACTTTTTCCCATGTATTGCCTCCATCTTTCGAACGGAAAACACCACGCTCTTCATTGTCGCCATATACATGCCCTAAAGCCGCCACATAAACGATGTTAGGGTTGGTAGGATGAACTCTGATTCTTGAAATAGCTTGGGTTTCTTTCAGTCCTAAGTGCCTCCAGGTTTTTCCGCCATCTGTAGTTTTATATACTCCATCACCTTGGGTAATGCTACCACGAAGCTGGGTTTCTCCACCACCGATATAAACAATATCTGGGTTAGTTTCTGCCACGGCCACAGCACCAATACTGGAAGAAGAAATCTGTCCATCGGTGACAGGGAACCATTTATTTCCGCCATCAATAGTTTTCCATAAACCACCACCTGTAGCACCAAAATAGTACTCATTTGGTCGGCCTGGGCTACCTGAACTGCCTAATGAGCGACCACCACGGTCGGGGCCAATGTTTCGCCATGAATAATTTTTGTAGAAAGAAGGGTCTACTGGTAATGTCTGTTTCTGGGCTTGTGCAAAAGTTGCCTTATCGGGTAAAAGCAAAGCACCGATACACAGAAGAAGTGTAAATAATGATCGATTGATTTTCATTGTGTCTGTAATAAGGTTGAATTGGAAATTACAAAAACTTAGAGCCATATCGCTCACCAATTTATTTTAGTGGTGATTACTAAGAACATTGTTATACGAATGAACAGCTTACCATTTAGCATGTACTAAAAGGAATATTTATCTTGCTTCGATTTATCTTTCGGAAGAAAGTAGACAAGCCTAACCTATGACAAGATTGTAATCGAACATAATGGAGGAGTTTTTACAAAATTATAAGCATCAACTATTGTACACAGCTCTCGTAGTGGTCAGTGTTATAGTGTTACGTTACCTCACCAACCTCTTACACAAATGGCTAATTAAAAAAGAAGAAAAGAGGTTTTCAGGTGAAATCACTAAACCAGTTTATTTTATCAAAAGAATTCTGAATGCCCTTTGGTTGGTTTTAGGGGCGCTTTCTCTGCTCAAGATTTTCCCGGACGTGATCCATAATGAATCGCTCACCACTGATTTTAGATTCATTTTTTACTTAGGCTTCTTATCCGTGTGTACCATCGTTGGGGCAACGTCAGTGAATTTATGGTTTAAGCAGAGCATCGCTAAAAAGGCAAGTAACCATGAAGACCCTACGAGTTTCAAGTTTTTCAGGTATGTAGCGGTATATGGAATCTACTTTTTAGGCCTATTTTTCGGTCTCCTTGCTTTTCCCTCTTTTCAGAACGTAGCCCAAACCGCTCTGGGTGGAGCAGGTGTGCTCGCTATTATTGCAGGTATTGCTTCGCAGGAAGCTTTATCAAACCTAGTAGGGGGTGTTTTCATTATTTCCTTTAAGCCATTTAAAATTGGCGACATCATCAAGGTGACAGACAATATGGTAGGCACAGTGACGGATATTACGTTACGACATACGGTGATAAGGAATTTTGAAAATAAGATGATCGTCATCCCTAACAGTATCATCAATAAGGAAAGGCTGATCAATTATGACTTGGGAGAAAAGAAGTGCTGTGAGCACGTAGAGATTGGTATTTCCTATGATAGTGATGTGAAACTGGCCAAAAGTATCATGCAGCAAGAATGCGAAAATCACCCGCTTATTTTTGATAACCGTACCGAAATAGATTTAGCCAACGACCTACCGAAAGTGAAAGTAGCACTCACTACATTGAACGATTCTTCCGTCACTATTAGGGCATGGGCATGGGCCGCTAACTTCACAAACGCTTTCCAGCTTCGAATTGATGTGCTCGAAAGTATCAAAGAACGCTTCGATAATGAAGGCATCGAAATACCATTCCCTTACCGCACCATTGTAATGAAAAAGGAGAAGTCGGAGGAAAAGGTGAAAGGGAAGAAGTAGCACTAATCTCAACTCAATAAAAAACTTTGCGCTCCTTCGTGCCCTTTGCGGTTTCATTGTTACTTGACACTCACATCAAAAAACATATCCCCCAAAAAAGTACAGTTCTAAATCAAAAGGATAAACTGTATATTGATCGACATCACCATTATTAATTTTTAGAGAAGCTACCTTCTCATTCAACCTTAAATGCGCTTTTGTCATGCAGAAACTCTTCAAACCTCATTTTTTCACCCTCCTTTTTGGCTTACTACTTTTCAGTCAAGCAGCCATAAGTCAAGAAAAGAAAGCCTTATCACTTGACGATTACGGCCAATGGAACAGCATCAGGAATACTTCCATTTCGCCTAACGGGCTGTGGATGACTTATTCCTACGTGCCCAATGATGGTGATTCGCGCCTTCATATTCGCAAAATAGATGGAGACACCGTGCGCAGTGCCATCAACGGAAAGCAAGTCAATTTCTCCATGGACAATCAATGGGTGGCCTACCTTACTGATGTTCCAGAAAAATCAAAGAAAGCAGGGCAGCCGAGTTCCAGTACACTTGAGTTATTTAACCTAGCGTCAAACACAGTGGTGACAGTTGAAAACACCAGTGGTTACAGTTTCTCTGATGCTTCTAATTATATCGCCATTCAGAAAAACCCAGGCGATAGAAAAGCAGAGCACAAGGGAAGTGACCTTATTCTGAAGAATTTAAAAAGTGATAAAACGCTGAATATTGGTAACGTATCAAGCTATGCCTTCAATGAAAAAGGAACGCTCTTCGCTTATTTGGTAGATGCTGATGGGGATAATGGCAATGGCCTTTATATTATTGACCTGAGCAACAACCGCTCGTGGCCGCTACATACAGGTGCTTTTACTTACAGTCAAATGACATGGAATGAAGAAGGGAACCAACTGGCTGTATTGTATGGCAGCACTGAAAAAGGAAATGTAGAACAGGATAACAGCCTTTATTGGGCTTCCAACCTGGCTTCTGGCATGTCAGCCCTCAATGGCGAGAATACTTACTCACCAGACTCAAGTTTCCCTTCCAATATGGTGATCAGCGAGTATGGTAGACTCGCATGGAATGAAAATAGCACACAGCTCTATTTTGGGGTGAAGGAGCAAACAAAGGAATTGAAAAAAGATGATGAGTTGAAAGCTAATGTAGATGTATGGCATTGGAAAGATGAACGTGTGCAGTCCGTGCAAATGGTACAGTCTGGAAGAGATAGGAGGTCTACTTATACTGCGGTATTAAACCTTGGCGACAAAAAATTCATTCAATTAGAAAATGAAGACATGCCCAATGTAAGTTACAGCGATAAGAGCCAATGGGCTGTGGGGCAGAATAATACTAAGTATCGCAATGATGTGACCATTCCGGGTAACTACGCAGACATTTACAGTGTAAACACACGAACAGGTGAGAAGAAGTTAATAACTGAAAGGTTGTATTGGAAATTAGGGATGTCTCCCAATGGAGAGTGGACGGTTTTCTCTAGAAATGGAGAAGTGTTTGGCTACAATTTCGGGACTGGGAAAACAACTAATATGACAGCCAAAGTGGATGTGAGCTTTAAAAATGAAGATTACGATACACCAGTAGAAAAGCCCAGTTACGGTGTAGCCGGTTGGTCTAAAGATGGTAAATGGGTGTTGCTCAATAACAAGTATGACCTCTGGGCCATTTCTTTAAATTCAAGCGAAGCCAAAAACATTACCCAAGATATGGGCAACGAAAAAGAAACTCAATTCAGACTGGCACAGCTAGATCCTGAAGCAGACGACTATGACTTGAGCAAACCCTTGTTGTTGTCTGCTTATGGCGAATGGACAAAGAAATCTGGCTATTACACCGTAGAAATGGGTAAAACACCCAAAGTACTGCGCTATGAGGACAGTATGATTGGAAGACCAACCAAAGCAAAGGATGCCAATAAGCTTATTTACACAGAACAGACCTTTGTGGATTTCCCTGATTACTATGTGGCTGACTTGACATTTAAAAACCCTAAGAAGATCACCGATGCCAATCCACAACAGGCCAATTACAAATGGGGGAAAAGGATTTTGGTAGACTATACAGACCAAAGAGGAAATAAACTTCAGGCTACATTAGCCTTACCTGCCGACTATGAGCCGGGTAAGAAATATCCAATGGTGATGTACTTCTATGAGAAAATGTCGCAGCGCCACCACCAGTATTCTATGCCTACTTATGACGACAGACCACACATGTCTACCTACGCCAGCAATGGTTATTTGGTGTTAATGCCCGATATAGTTTTTGATGAAGGCAAACCGGGTTCTTCTGCATTAGACGATGTGACAAGTGCGGCCAAAGAAGTAATTAAACTCGGTTATGCTGACCCTGAACGAATTGGTTTACAAGGACATAGCTGGGGAGGTTACGAGTCCTCCTTTATTGTTACCCAAACCGATATGTTTGCAGCCGTAGTTACAGGTGCGCCACTGACTAACCTCATCAGCATGTATAATATTGCTTATAAGCAGTCAGGTAGTTTAAACGGGCCAATTATTGAATGGTCTCAGGGTAGAATGGGTGTAAGTCCTTGGGAAAACATGCAATTGTACCAAGACCAATCTCCATTGTTTCATGCTAAAAACATCAAAACACCTTTCTTGCTTTTACACGGTACTGCCGATGGTGCTGTAGACTGGAATCAAGGCTTAGAGTTCTATTCTGCGGCCAGAAGACTGGGCAAAGAAGTGATTATGTTATCCTACCCAGATGAACCGCATCATTTGGCTAAAGAAGACAATCAGAAGGATTTCCAGATCCGTATGAAGCAATACTTCGATCATTACCTAAAAGGCGCTGAAGCTCCTTTATGGATGACCCAAGGCATCCCTAACGCAGATAAAAAGAGAGTAGGACCAGAAGTGATGGAGGGGAATAAGTAGCATAATTAATAGACTTTCTGAAAATGACTTTATAGCGTTTGAGCAACGATTGTGTTGGCCAAACGCTATTTTTTTGATTACTTCTTAATACGAAATGCTTTAGTGACTATTGGGCATTATGCATTAACAAATTAATGTGCCTTAAGAAATCATGTGTGATTGATAGTTAATAGAAAAGTAATTTTAATTTATATTGTTGACTGAACTAAAATCATAATAGCTATATGTCATTTAAAAACAGTCTTATATTCCTCTCCTTAACCATGCTCCTAGGAGTGATGTCTTGTGACACCAAAGATGAACAACCGACTCCTGTTGTTTCAGGTTTCTCACCAGAAAGGGGGATGCCTGGAGCAATTGTAACGGTTACGGGAGAGAACTTTGGAACCTCAAGCGCTGATGTGAATGTCACTTTAGGTGGTGTTGACGTGATCGTGTCAAGCGTAACTAACACTACACTTGTATTCACTGTAGCGGAAAACTCAGTAACAGGTAAGATTGCTGTGTCAGTTGGTGAAAAGGAAGCTATCTCTACTAATAGTTTCGAAGTGTTTAATACACCTACAATCGGAAGTTTCACACCTGAGAGTGGTGTAGAAGGAACAACCGTAACCATTACAGGTACAAACTTCAGTGATACTCCTACAGAAAATGAAGTGGAGTTTTCCGGAGTATCTGCTACCATTCAATCCAGTACTAGTACATCTATAGTTACTACAGTGCCTGAAGGTGCTATAACAGGAAAAATAGCCGTTACCACAAATGAGTTAACAGCAACATCATCACAGTCCTTTGCTGTGCCACCTACCATCGCCTCAATTGCACCTTTAACAGGTATAACAGGAACAGAGGTGATTATTTCCGGGAAATCTTTTAGTTCAATTATTGCAGAGAATACAGTATTGTTCAACGGGCAAGAAGCAACGATTACTAGTGCCTCTTTTTCATCTCTGACAGTCACTGTTCCTTCAACAGCTACTACTGGTGCCGTATCAATTGAAGTACTTGGTGAAACAGTGGTTTCGGCAGATGAGTTTGTAGTTAAGCCAAATATAACAGCCATATCACCAATTGAAGGCCCTGTTGGTACAGTAGTGACTATTACAGGTTCGGGCTTCAGTACCCAAGCGGCTAATAATACCGTCCAGTTCAATGGAGTCGATGCGGTTGTTTCACAAGCTACTGCGAATGAATTAAAAGTTAACGTACCCACTGGTGCAACAACTGGAACTATAACGGTAAAGGTGGGAGCTAATACGGCTACAAGCGATGAGTTTAAAGTAATCATCGAAGCCTTAGGGATTGGAGGGACAGGCTTTGACTCAGGCACGGCTATAGGTGTAGATAGTGATGGTAATTATTATGTTGGAGGAGTGTTTCAGGATCCCATCAGTATTGGAACTAACACATTGAACTCAATGGGCCTTGAAGATGCATTTATTGCTAAATACAATGCTTTGAGTGAGCTACAATGGATTAAAAGACTTGGTGGTGCTTCTAGTGATCGTATGGATGATATCGTTGTGAGCTCTTCGGGTGATATTATATTAGCCGCTAAAGTGGGGGCTAATTCCGATTTTGATGGTATTTCCTTGAACAACAATCAAAGCGGAGTAGCTGTTATTAAATTATCACCTACTGGATCAATTGTTTGGTCTGAAGTTGGAACTAGTGCTAGTAGTTTGTCTTCACTGGCATTGGATGACGATCAGAATGTTCTAATCACAGGAAGGTATCGAGGGGTATTGTCTTTCACTAGCGTGAATGTGACTTCAACAGGTGAAGACGAAAGTTATGTTGCCAAACTTAATGGTTCCACGGGAGCTGGAATATGGATCACTGGTGTAAGCGGTACAAAGAGTGTAGGAGGAAATGCCATAGCTACAGATGCCTCAGGTAATGTCTTCTTTTCTGGTAGTTTCTTTGAAACGCTAACCATTAGTGGCACCTCCATCACCTCTCAAGGTGGTCTTGATTCTTATATTGGAAAACTAAACCCTAATGGACAGTTAATTTGGTTGAAGCAGGTTGCTGGGACTGAATGGAATAATGTCTATGGTGTTGCTACGGATCCTTCTGGCGACCTCGTGATAACAGGGTACTACAATGGCTCCACAGATTTTGGAGGTACATCAGTATCACCGATCAGACTTTCGGATGTGTTTATCGCCAAATATGCTGCTGCCGATGGTGCTCTAACTTGGGTGAAATCAATAGGTGCTGTTAATGATGATGAAGGACATGATATTACAATTTCATCAAGCGGAAGGATATATATTACGGGTCATATTTCAGGAACTACAGACTTTGGCAGTAAGTCGCTCCAAACTTTTGGGAATAGTAATGACGTGTTTGTTGCAGAACTAAACAGTTCGGGAAGTTTTGTGAATGCTTGGTCTGGTGGTGCTGGCGAAAATGACAACGGTAAAGCTTTGGCTGTTGACTCCAATGGAATCGTTCATGTTACTGGGTTCTACCGTGATTTAACAGCAACTTTCGGCATCACAAAGATTACAAATCAGTCTAATGATGATGCTTTCGTTTGGAAGATAAAATCTGGTAACTAAAGTTTATTGTTTATCATAATTGCATTATAGCAATTATGATAAACAGACTTAAAGTAAGACACACTGTGGGGCACTAAGAATTCCTACTGTTTTAAGGTTATGCGTTTTCGTAAGAATTCTTTACTTTCATACTAGTTCCAACATTAAAACACCTCATGAGCACTATCATTAAAGGCTGCGATCATGCTTGGCCAGCATTAGATTATAACAGTTGGAAGGACACTGTTAAAACCATTCATCAGTGGACTCAGATTGTGGGTAAAATACGGCTTAGGGCCATGCCATGGCAAAATCACTCTTGGCATGCCACGCTCTACATAACTGCCAGGGGTTTTGGTACAGGCCCAATGCCATACAAAGATGGAATCTTCGAAATAGAGTTTGATTTCGAGAACCATCAGGTGATCATTTCTTCTACTTTTAACCAAAACGAGGTGATTGGTTTATTCCCTCGTACCGTAGCCGACTTCTACAGAGAACTGTTTCAAAAGCTTAAAGCCCTGAAGATAGATGTAGCAATTCACGCTTCACCCAACGAATTGGCAGAGGCCATTCCTTTTGCGGAGAACACTGTCAACAAATCTTATAACAAGCAAAGCGTACAAGACTTTTGGCAAGCCGCGGTGAGTGTAAACAATGTATTTCAGAAGTTCAGAAGTGGTTTTATTGGCAAATGCAGTCCCGTTCATTTCTTCTGGGGTGCTTTCGATTTGGCGGTCACTCGTTTTTCAGGTCGTAGGGCGCCATTGCACCAAGGCGGAATGCCCAATATGCCTTTATCGGTAATGCAAGAAGCCTATTCGCATGAAGTAAGCAGCGCTGGCTTCTGGCCGGGCAGCGATGATTCACCGATGCCCGTTTTCTATGCCTATTGTTATCCGTCTCCAGCAGCCTTTGCAAACCAAAAGGTACAGCCTGCCGAAGCCTTTTGGAGTCCAGAAATGGGAGAGTACTTCCTTAAGTATGACGATGTACGCCAAGCCAAAAACCCCGAAGCTATGCTCATGTCCTTTTTAGAATCTACTTATGCTGCAGCAGCCAATACGGGTAACTGGGATAGAGAAAATTTGGAATTGAAGATGTATTGATTTTTCGCGCTACAATAGCGAAAAACAAAGTCGACCAGATCCCCCCCCCTGTAATCGTAAGGTTAAGCAACCCAATAGAAATAAAATAAGCTAACATCAAATAAGAGGTAACTCATGGAAAAAAGAGGTGAAATCAAGGATTTGCCTTTTGAAGTAGCTGTGGGTATATTAAGGAAGATTAATGTTTGATAAATCACTCCATGTCCGACAATGCACCTTGTATTGCTTTTTGATATGACCGACTACTCTTCAATTTTTCACCATCTGAAAAACGAAATGAATAAGTACCGTTATTTAGGTAACTCCACCCCGTCATCCGTGCACTATTGATGATAATAGAGCGATGTATACGGATAAAGTAGGGAGGTAATTGCCTTGTCAACATCTCCAAAGTAAGGCGTTTCAGGTATTTACGCGATTTGGTATGAAGGTTTACATACTCAGAGTCTGAAACTATATATTCTATGTCTTCGATATCAAGTCTCGTTTCTAACCCTTTTTCATAAATAATGAATTCTGTAATTGAAGCGGGGGATGTCTCGTCATACTTTTCAAAAAGCTGATTCATTCTATCGTTGAACTGGGCTTTCTTAGTAGTTTCTTTCTGTGCAATGGCCTTCTTTACGGTATTTGTAAATTGGTCTATTGAAAAAGGTTTGAGCAAATAGCCAATTGCCTCAACTTCAAATGCTTGAATAGCATACTGATCATAGGCTGTTGTAAAGACGATAATCGGAGGTGTCTTTTTAGCATGTAGTACCTGAGCCGTTGCTATCCCACTTTTTCCTGGCATTTGTATGTCTAAGAAAATGAAATCGGGCTGTAATGTTTTACAAAACTCGATTGCCTCATTACCAGTTGTGCAGGTTCCGCATAGTTCTAATTCCTTATTTTCTGAAATCAAAGCTTTTAAATACTCCCTCGCATTCGGTTCATCATCTACTATTAAAACGGTATACTTCATGGCTCAAAAGGAATTGTAAAGGCCACCCGATATTTGTGTTCATCCATTGTAGCTGCTGAGAAAACAATACTCTGCCGATAATATGCTTCTAATCGTTCTCTAAGGTTCAAAAGTCCAATACCTGTAGAGTTTGCGTTCGCAATGGCCTGTTTTGGGACATCATTGATCACTTCTATATTCATGGTATTGTGTGCTTTATCTACTCTAATATAGACAGATAGCCTAGTCTGACCCTCTACATGATTGACTCCGTGTTTAAACGCATTTTCAATCAGCGGTTGTAAGATGAAAGTAGGAACAACCGCATCGGATGCAGATTTGTCAATTTGTATTTCCACTGTTAATCGGTCACTAAAGCGTTCTTGCTCGATAGAAAGATAATCATCAACGAGCTCTAATTCTTTGCTTAGGGTATGTTCCTCAAGCTGATTGCTTTCCAGTACTTTCCTAAGTACCCCGCTTATTTTAATAGTGATTTCGCGTGCTTTGTCATCATTCCTTCCAATCAAAGAAGTAATCGTATGCAGTGTGTTAAATAGAAAATGCGGATTCAACTGACTTTGTAATGATTTGAGACGCATCGTTTGCAAATTTGATTCAGTCAGCATCAGCTTCATTTCCTTTTCGTTCAAGTCCTTAGATCTTTGCACCCAGCTCAGTAATCCAAAGAAAAGAATAAAGTCTACAACCCTGCTCAATAAAGAAGGCCCCCAAATCTCTTTTAACAGCCCCAAGGTTGGCATCTCAAAAGGGTCGATTAAAAAGTACAGTGATGTATAGTATATAAAATTGGACAGTGAGAAATGAATAAGAATGAGTATCGCTGCATTTACAAGTATCCGTGTTATCCCTTTCGCATCAAATGCTGAGTATACAACTACCCCTTGAATGAAGGGAAGTAAGAAGCCCCAAATCAAATAACTACTCAATAGATAGATCAGCGGCACCCCATTGTTGAAGCCACTTTGGGTCCATACTACCATCATGAGGATAAATAAGGCCATCACTACAATAGGGGTAGCAATGGTTAATTTACAGTAGGGGAGCAGTCTCCTTTTCATTAGATCCAAATTAAGCATAAAATCCATGTATGCGTGCAACAACTATTGTCATCTACTGCCAATAATGTCACCCACCGCAAATTTTCGATTATAGCAAATAGGAGACCGTATGCCAAAGCAAACAATGGAAATAAAATCATGAAAAAATTAATCCTACTAACACTTGCCACGGTGATGTCCTTCACCGTCTATTCAAATGGACCCGAATATGCTTCCGAAACCACAAAAGAGATTATAGGGAAAATGATCGAGGCCCATGGAGGTTATGAGAAATGGTCTAATATGAAAACACTGTCGTTTTCCACCGCAATGCACAGCGAATCTTTAGGTTTTTTAAGGTTCTGGATAAATGACCAGACGGTAGATATGAAGTCCAGAAGAACATACCAAGATTGGCCGCTTTTCGGTTCAAAATTGGCTTTTGATGGAGAAAGAGTATGGTCAATAGACTGGAGGGTAGGGAATCCTCCCAGTCATCAGCAATCCGTTTTTTTCTATTACTTAAACCTTCCATGGCTTACACAAGACGACCATGTAATGCTTGGTGAGGCAGAGTTAATAAAGCATAAGGCCTTTGACAACGAAGTTTATAAGGTGCTAATGAGTTATAAAGAAGTACCTACCGTTGGGAAGTCCGAAAAAGACATTTATACACTTTTTATCGATGCTAAAACTTTCCTCTTAGTGGGCTATGAATATGTAATGGCTTATGGGCCTATACTTGATGTTATAGGACTGCCTAAGGACC
>CAXBPM010000065.1:0-12759 GCA_963977345.1 uncultured Roseivirga sp. | reverse complement strand
ATTCATCTAGAATGTTCTTTTTCAGTTCGTTGCACATCCATGGAATATTTCTGTGCGCTCCTCCAAGAGGTTCTTTGATAATTCCGTCAATCAGACCAAAGCCCTTCATGTCTTGAGCGGTAAGTTTCAATGCTTCGGCTGCTTGCTCCTTATAATCCCAGCTTCTCCATAGAATAGAAGAACATGATTCTGGAGAAATAACGGAGTACCAAGTGTTTTCTAACATCAAAACCCTATCGCCAATCGCAATACCCAAAGCTCCGCCCGAAGCACCTTCACCAATAATGATGCAGATAACAGGCACTTTAAGCATAAACATATCTCGAATATTCCTGGCAATGGCTTCGCCTTGGCCTCGCTCCTCTGCTTCGAAACCAGGATATGCTCCAGGGGTGTCGATCAAAGTAACAATTGGAATGTTGAATTTCTCGGCCATCTTCATTAAACGAAGCGCCTTTCTATAGCCTTCTGGGTTGGCCATACCAAAATTACGCATTTGGCGCTGCTTGGTATTTCTACCTTTTTGTTGGCCAATAAACATTACTGTTTGACCATCAAGGGTACCCAGTCCGCCCACCATGGCTTTATCATCTTTCACCGTTCGGTCTCCAAACAGTTCGATAAAGTCATCGGTAATACTATATATATAATCCAGTGTATAAGGTCTTTCTGGATGACGCGAAAGTTGTACTCTCTGCCATCTGGTTAAGTTCTTATAAGTTTCCTCCTTGAGGGTTTGGATTTTCTTTTCTAGAGATTTTATATCCTCGCTAACGTTGACTTTGCTGTGTTCAGCAAGTTCCTTCATTTCAGCAAGTTTCTCTTCAAGTCTGACAATTGGTTGTTCGAATTCCAAGAGCATTAGTTTAGTTGATTCAATGTACAAATTTAATATTTAAACCCATGCCCACCTTATATAGGAATGAAAATTTCGATGAAGGCGGGTCGATTCTTCATTTTTCCGTACTTTTCGGTAAATCCAATTATATGCTGCCCGATAACGATATTGTAACGATTAAAAACATACTGCTCCTCTTTATGGGCCTAGTCATAGTGCTCGTAATCAAAGAATTATCGGCACTTTTAATCCCGTTAACTTTTGCCATTTTCATTGGTATTCTACTTCAGCCTGTGATTGCCTATTTGGACAAAAAAAATTGGCCCTACATGCTCAGTATTATCGTGATAACGGTACTCACCTTAGGCTTTGTCTTTTTAGTAGGTCTAATAGTTTTCGACACGGGTTTACAAATTGCTGATCAGAAAGATAAGCTGTTAACGCAGATTGGAAATAGACTAAATGATTTAGTCATTCAGTTTGAAAACATTCCGGGATTTTCGGCCTTAAAAGAACGAGACTTCAAGGAAACCTTATATCAAATTGTATCTCCAGAAATGATGCTCAACACTTCTGGTATGGTAGCAAGCGAGGTGGGGAATTTTGTTTTCAACCTAGTGCTTTCAGCCATTTACTTGGTAGCGGTTTTGGGCAGTATTGTTAAGTACGAAAAGTACATCAACTATTTGGAAGGGGATGACGACATTGCAAAACAACGTTTACTCAAAGCTTTTGTAGAAATTAAAGATGCCGTAGCCAGTTATATGAAGGTGAAGTTTTTCACAAGCTTAAGTACTGGTGCTTTCTTCGGACTTATTTGCTGGGGTTTTGGGGTTGACTTCCCTCTATTCTGGGGTTTCTTGGCTTTTATGCTCAATTTCATTCCTACGGTTGGATCAATTATGGCCACCATCCCCCCTGTTCTATTAGGCCTTATTCAGATTGATAACGGCACGAGTTATATATTTTTCATCTTGCTTCTGATCGCCACACAGTTTGTTTGGGGGAATGTGGTTGAACCGCTGATGATGGGGTCTAAAGTGGCCTTGAATACGGTAGCCGTTATTTTAGGACTTGTAATCTGGGGCTATATTTGGGGAATTGCTGGAATGCTGCTTTCTGTTCCATTGATTGTATTAGCTCGGGTAATACTGGCACAAATTCCAGATGCCGACCTTATTGTAAAACTGATGGGGCGAAGTCAGTTGGATGATGACGAGGCGGATTAAAGGTGCATTTTTGCTACTTTTAACCGAAACTCAAAACCACAAAGAAAAATGAAAAAGAAAACACTTATGCTCATTGTTGCAGGCATGTCTGTTATTGTTGCTAGTCAATTCATAACACACTTTGCTTCTACATCAGACTTTCTCAGTGGAGCTCTTTTAGGGATTGGGATTGGGATACTGTTTTTAGGCTTATTTCGATTAAGACCCAAGACTGCCAAGTAAGCTCTCAGAAGCCACATTATTGTGTGGCCTCCAAAAACTAGCTGATTCTATCTTGCTTATTTTTTTGTTTTTAAATCCACACCCTTATTAAGTCTATAAATCAAAACGGCTGCTCTTTTTGATTGCTTTGGCAAAGCACGAAGATCACCTGTTTCATTGATGGTATGGTCGTCAGCGCCTGACATGCCCATGGCATCAATTCCCATTTCGATATGGCCCGAAGTAAAAGAAATATCAGCTGCGCCCGCATCAGCAGGGTTTACGGATGTCACTTCCCCAAAACCCAAATCTTTACTCACTTCGCTAAACAGGTTCATCAGCTTATAATTCCCATCGGTTGGCGCGAAAGGAGGATACCCTTCAGCAAAGGTAATAGTAGCGTTAGTTCCTGGCAGATGCTTGGCCACAATTCGCTTCATGGTTTCTTGAGTTCTTTTAATCTGTTCTGGCGTTAAGGCACGAATATCACCCGTTACCGTTACATCTTTAGATACTACATTGTTCTTCCCAAAAGCAGTTCCAGTATTTTCCGATTTGTTATAGTCTACTTCTGTTCCACCTGCGATCATTCCAGGGTTGAAGGTTAAATATTCTTCTCCAGCCAATTCATCATAAAACTGATATAGAATTCTAGAAGCCTCGTAAATGGCACCCGCTCCTACTTTTGGCTTGAAGATTTGAGAAGAATGCGAGGCATTACCTGTCACGGTCAATGTCCATCCGGAAGAGCTTCTTCTGGCTACGTTTACTGTGGCTGGATTGCCGTCTCCGTTTTCAAAGCCCAAAGCGACATCAGCCCATTTAGCAGCTTCGATCAATGCCTTTTTAGATTCAGAAAGGGGGCTTCCTGAAAGTTCTTCATCGCCTGTCATCACCACGGTTATGTTCATATCCTTCAACAAACCAGCGCTATGCAATGCCGCTAGCGACTGAAGTATAATCACATCACCACCTTTCATATCGGCAATACCTGGGCCTTTGATTGTGTTTTCATCTACTTGAGACCATTTCTGATTGGGGCTGTCTGGCTCGAAAACTGTATCTAGGTGACCGATCATTAAAATCTTCTTCCCTTTTCCACCCTCAATTCTCGCCACCAAATGGCCAGCGCGATTAAATGACGATCCATCTACCCATTCTACTTCCATCCCCAAAGCCTTGAACTTCTCCATGAGCACATCACCAACCTGACGCACACCTTCAAAATTCATGGTGCCGCTATTGATATTGATCAACTCCTTCAGCAAACTCAAGTATTCATCATTGTGGTTGTCCACATACTGAATCAGTTTCTTTTCGATTTTATCAGTTTGGGCCATTAAAGGCGAAGCGATGATGAGTGCAACTAAGGCAAACAGAATAGATATTTTTCGCATAGTGTCTTTTTTACGTTCGTGAATTAAGATCTATTCCTAACCCATTCGTCCCAATGGGTGAATGATTTGAGGCAGTCTCAATTTTTAAGTGTAATTCTAAAATTGAAATTAAGAAAGATTAAGAGATGAGGCACTAAAAAACCCCAGCTTTTCGACTGGGGTTTAGTTTTATATATTTATTGAAGTATCCGCTCTATTTTTTAATTCCTGGTAAATTCATTGGTTTTGAAGTATGCCAATTGAACGGCCCCGCTTTCTTCTTTCTAGGATAAACCTCATCCAAAGTATTTCCATCGTACAACCTTCCATTTTTCATTACTTGAATAATGGTGTTTGTATTTCGAATGTTCTCCAACGGATTTTTATCTAGGATCACCAAATCGGCAAGTTTACCTACTTCTATAGAGCCCAAATCGCCTTCCAAACCTAAGGCTGTGGCTCCAAGAATTGTAGCTGTTTTTAGTGCATCAATATTCCTCATTCCGCCAGAAGCAACCGACCATAATTCCCAGTGATAACCCAAACCTTGTAACTGACCATGACTACCAACTCCGGCTAAGCCGCCATTTTCAACCACATCTTTCACTCCAACGGCATGCTTTTTAAACACATGCTCTTCATCCATGAACCACCCTGGTCTTCTTCTAGATTTAGCCGCCAATTCATTGTAAGGCGTGAAAAAGCTCAATTTGGGATCGTTATACGGATTCTCTCTAGAGTAATAATAATTTTCAGCCCAAGGGCCTCCATATGAAACCAACAAAGTAGATGTATAAGCCATTTTGGACTGAGCCACCGACTGAATTACATCTTTGTATAAAGGTGCAATTGGAAATGAATGTTCGTGCCCAGGATAACCATCAAGCATTTGGGTCATGTTCAGTTTGAAATCCAATCCACCTTCGGTAGTTGGCATTAACTCTTGCTCTTTAGCCGCCTGAATTACCCATTGGCGTTGCTTTCTGTTCCCTACCAAATACATCTTAATGGATTTAGTATTGTAGTACTCCGAATACTGCTTCAACACTTTTCGGGTTTGCTCAAGGCTCTTTAAATTGTAAGCCCAATAACCGACTCCAGGCCCTGTAGAATATATTCTAGGACCAGGTATCTGCCCTGTCTCCACCATGTCGGAATACGTTAACACATCGGTGGTAGCAGTTTGAGGATCTCGTGTGGCAGTAACGCCATAGGCCAAATTAGCTGCATAAATCCAAACCTCATTTTTCTCCAAACCCCAAGCCGGCCACATGTGCGCATGTGTATCTATAAAACCAGGAACAATCGTTTTGCCTGACATATCGATGGTTTCCGTTCCTCTTGGCACCGAAAGGGTACCTGAAGCACCGACAGCTTTGATTCGCGCATTTTCAATAAGGATATCGCCATTTTCAATTACCTGATCTCCATTCATGGTGATGATTCGGGCGCCTTTTAAGAGGGCCGTACCCTTCGGAATGTCTTTCTTGACTTTCACTTCTACATTAAACTCAACGGGCTCAAAAGTGGCTTCTTCTTTCTTTTCATCCTTCTTCTCTTCGGCTTTTTCTTCTTTCTTTTCCTCCTCAGTTTTCTCTTTATCAGCCTTCTCTTTGGCTTTTTTAGCCGTAGCGACAGAATCTGAATAAGCTTCTCCTTTTTCTAAGTCATAAATGAAATGGGCTTTACCAATGCTCCAATGCACCTTCTTCGCATCAGCAGACCACTTGGCAAACTCTCCTCCTATTTCGGTCAGCTTTTTTGCCGGAAATTGGGCCGACTCTGGACTGGCTACAGAAATGGTTGGGGTTTGCCCTAGCTTAGGTACGGTTACAATGTAAATGTCATTATTAATCACGGCCATGGCCTTATCTCCTTCTGGCGCCATGTAAATCTCACTCGCACGGGCTGGAGGATTGTTTTCACGCCAGTTATCTGTTTCACTTAACGCAGTATTATTAGCCGCTGCCCCCAAATGGTCATCCGCTGGATTAGATCCGTATGTCGTAACTCCGGTGATGATGACTAAATTCTTTTCATCCGTTCCATCCCATCTTACCGAGCTCAAACCTCTTCCGCTACTC
Source organism: uncultured Roseivirga sp. (assembly GCA_963977345.1). GTDB lineage: Bacteria > Bacteroidota > Bacteroidia > Cytophagales > Cyclobacteriaceae > Roseivirga. The sequence continues at coordinate 7,031 of CAXBPM010000065.1, read as the reverse complement.
AGGTAAATCCTATCATCGTTTTTAACAAAATGAGGATTGCCTCGACCATTGGTTTTCATGATAAAGTTAACCTCGCCTCCATTCTCACTAATCCAGGCTAGATCTTCAGAAGCCCTTGGGGCTGAAGGCCCTTCAGCATCTTTCATATTTTGCGCACTTCCCTTAGTGAAAACAATTTTACCGTTCTTATTCCATGCTGGCGCAGTATAAATAGCTGACTCATTGGTGAGCTTCATGGGTTTGGCTCTTCCATCCATCAACAGCTTATAAATACTTCCACCCTCGGTTTCAGACCAAGTGACAAAGGCAATAGATTTACCATCTGGTGACCATGTAGGCATGGCTTCCGTCATTTCGAAATCAGTAATTCTTCTTGGGCTCCCTGAAGGAATATCCATTACATAGAGCCTGTTTAAAGCGGTAAACACCATTTTCTTTCCATCAGGAGAAGGCACGGCATCTCTGATTTGGGTGACCAACATGTTTTCATCATCAGAAATTGGATAATTGAATTTCAACCTAGGCCCCATTTCTAGTGCCACATCCACTTGGAATGGAATTTCTTTAGCAGCTCCTCCCGCAACAGGAATCCTCCAGATTTTACCTCCGTAAGAAGCCAATAGCTCTTTACTGTCTGGGGTAAAAGTCATGGCTGGCAAAACGCCCAATGGCGCTATAGACTCTTGATCATCACGCTGAACAGGATACGCTAACCAACGCTCATCTCCAGACTTAAGGTCACGTAAGACTAAACCTGTTTGCTCTTCGTAGCGCGAACCGTACACCAGATACTTTCCGTCAGGTGATAGAGTTGGCGTAAATGCTGAGCCGTAACGCGAGGTAATTGTTGATCTTTCTCCGTTATCTCGGTCATACATTCCCACCTGATATTGAGGTAATTGAGCATTGTAATTCCAAGCTCCATTTCGCTGTGAATAGTAGATATAACGGCCATCGGCACTAAAGGCAGGCTCAACAAGTTTCAATCCAGCGGGTTCTTTAATCAACTCAAAACCTCCACCACCATTTTTGTGGTACATGAATAGTTTCAGATTTCTTCTTCCTCTAGAAGTTACTATGTAATCTCCATCAGGTGACCATTCAGCAGATTGGAAATTTTCGTTTTCACTTTTGGTGATTTGCTTGGTTTCCTTCGATTCTAATTCCATCGTCCAGATATTGTCATTCCCACTTCTATCGGAAGTGAACACAATGCTTTTTCCATCGGGGCTGAATTTCGGGTGAGTATCGTAAGCCATTCCATCGGTGATTCGAGTGGCTTGACCTCCTTTGATGGGCATTGTATATATATCGCCCAACATATCGAAAATAACGGTTTGGCCGTTAGGACTAATGTCCAATGAAAGCCAAGTACCTTCGGTAGTATTAAACTCCAAGGTGCGCTCAGCCTTTAGCGGTAAACCCTTAAATGTTGCTTGACCCGTTGTATCTTGCTCCTCCTCTTGCCAATTGTAATTGGCCTGTAAAGAAAAACTTGAGGAGATTAAAATAAGGCAATAGAGACACCAAGAAAGGTGCTTTAGCCACTTTGTTTGTGGTTTGGTTTTAACTTCTTTCATGTATTGTGGTTAATTTGGTTCATAAAACGAAAAGTAATTTAGTGAATTAAAAAAAGTCCCCTCAAGAAAAATATCTTTATCATTGCGGGAAATCAGAACAGGGCATGGCAAAACGAAAGGCAGCAGTTTCAAGTCGGGGTACAGCAAAAAAGAAAACCACTTCGGGAAGAAAGGGACAAAAGGGAGGTTTTAGCCTCTGGAAGTTCTCTTTGGGACTAATTATCCTTGTCGGTTTAGGGTATGGCTACTTGGCCATCAAGGAAGAAAAGCTAATCCCTTCGTTTTTTGATGAAGAGGTAACCCCTGTTTTAGCACCAGAAAAAGTTGATCCTAAAAAGGAAATTCCAAAGTCAGGAAAGGAAAACCAACCTAAGAAAGAAGAAAGCAAAGTAGATTTTGATACTTACGATCTCTACTTCACCAAAGCTTTCGATTTTGCTTGGCCAGCTTATGAGGCATCTCAAGCCATTGTAGAAAGACCTTATTATACTTTGCGCTATAGCGAAGAGCATGAACAAGCTTTATGGGTTGCTTATATTCTGTTTGCCGATAGTTTAAAGCAAACCACTTTTGAAAGAAAAGATGATTTCAGAGCAGACACCCGTATAAAAACAGGTTCAGCTGCCTTAAACGATTACAAAGGAAGCGGTTACGACCGTGGGCATTTAGCGCCAGCTGCTGACTTTTCTTACAGTGAATTCGCTTTAAGTCAATCTTTCTTCATGAGCAATATGAGTCCACAAGACCCTTCTTTTAACCGTGGAGTTTGGAAGAAATTGGAAGAACAGGTAAGAACATGGGCCATGGAAAATGATCAAGTCTTTGTAGTTACAGGCCCAGTGTTGAATAAGAAATACAAAACCATAGGTTCGAACCAAGTTTCAGTTCCTGAATACTACTACAAGATTATTCTGGACATGAGAAAACCAGAGATTAAAGCCATTGCCTTCTTAATGAAGAATGAAGCCAGTTCTGCACCACTTTCGTCCTTTGTTGTCACCATTGACAGTTTAGAACAGTTGACAGGACTAGACTTTTTCCCTGGTATTTCAGACGAACTAGAAGATGCCTTAGAGGGAAGTCTAATGACTTCGAAATGGTTTTAGCGACAATGCTTCGCTAAGGCTTCAGAAGCCTCAGAAGAGCCAAGAGCGCTAGACCTAGTGAAATCCTGACAAGCAGATTTGGTTTGACTCAAAGCCACTTTAAGCGCTCCTCTGTAAAGAAATGCCTCAGCATTGTCGTTATCAAAGTTGATCGCTTGGTTGTAGTTTTCCATTGCTTTGTCGAACTCACCTTTTTGATGATAGCTTCGACCTCTGAGCATATAAGCATCAGAACGAAGACCATCCAGTTCAATCACTTTATCAAAAAATATGATGGCTTTGTTATAGTCTTTTTGATTGTACCAATATTTACCCATGCTCAGGTTAGCACTTAGGTTATCTCCATCAATGTCTAAAACGCTGATAAAATCATTCTTGGCATTTACCAATTCCTTCATCTCTTCATAAGCCCTTCCGCGGTTATACAGTGATTTAATGTCCTTTGGATTGGTTTTAAGGTATTCCGTATAGGCATCTACGGCCTCTTTGTAATTCCCTTCATTATAAAGCTGATCCCCTTTTCTGGTAACATCATCGTTACAAGAAAATAAGAAAGTCGTAAAGACTAAGACCAAAAGAGATAAGCGATTTTTCATTGAATGTGATATAAATGGTTTTGTAAGAATCAATCCGTTTCAAACAACATTTAAGATTGATTCAGTCATAAATGGTTTAAAGGCTGCAAAAGTATTTGTTTATACGGAATACAACAATGTTTTTAACAGAAGAAGGGCCCGAAGGCCCTTCCCTGGGTAGCGTGAAAGAACTCTACCCAACCACAATATGGTCAACTCAAAACAACACAAACAGTATTGCAAAGCTGAGACCAAAAAATAAGCCACTGAATTTCAGTGGCTTATAAAAATATCATTATTGATTACTCTCTCAATTCGAGAGATTCATTCCCATATTTACACAGCAACATTATTTTCACGCAAGGCTTCGTTCAGGGAAGTTTTTTTGTCCGTGCTCTCTTTTCGCTGCCCAATAATCAATGCCGCAGGAACATTATAAGTGCCTGCAGGAAACTCTTTTGCATAAGAACCTGGAATCACCACTGATCTTTCGGGCACATAACCTTTGTATATTACTGGAGTATCACCTGTTACATCAATAATTTTAGAACTGCCCGTTAAAGTAACGTTTGCACCTAAAACCGCTTCTTTCCCTACTCTCACTCCTTCTACCACAATACAGCGAGACCCAATAAAGGCTCCATCTTCTATGATCACTGGAGCTGCTTGTACGGGCTCTAGCACTCCGCCAATCCCAACGCCTCCGCTGAGGTGTACATCTTTACCAATTTGTGCACAGCTGCCCACAGTAGCCCATGTATCGATCATGGTACCTGCATCCACATAAGCACCAATATTCACGTAAGACGGCATCATCACTACACCACTGCTGATGTATGCACCATAACGCGCGACAGCATGCGGTACTACACGGATGCCTTTGCTCGCATAACCTGTTTTCAATCGTATTTTATCATGAAACTCAAATGGCCCCACTTCGATGGTTTGCATTTTCTGTAAAGGGAAATACAGAATCACTGCTTTCTTAATCCACTCATTTACTTGCCATCCGTCTGCAGTCGGTTCAGCAACACGAATGTTACCACTATCAAGGTCTTCGATCACTGTTTTTACAGCCAAAATCGTTTGTTTCTCTTTTAATAATTCTCGGTTATCCCAAGCCGCCTCAATGATCTTCTTTAATGCCTCCATCAGTAGTTAGAAATTTTCAATAAATTCGAATGTTTATGAACAAGACCAAACTTCTTATTGCTTCTACGCTAAAACCTATTGACGATTCTCGCATGTATGAGAAGTTTGGCGTTTCTCTGGTGAAAACAAACGAATATGAGGTTAATATCATAGGCTTTGCCTCAAAAAATACGTTAACCCACGATTCTATTCATTTTTATCCCCATGGTCCATTCGGAAGAATGTCCTTTGATCGGATCACAAGTTCCTTAAAAACACTCAAAACCTACATTAAAGTAAAGCCTCAAATTATCATATGTAATACACATGAATTACTGATAGTTACCTCTATATACAGAATATTATTTGGTGGGAGAATTATCTACGATGTAAGGGAAAACTACGTGAAAAACATTCGGAACACCAACGTGTTCAACCCTATACTCAGACCCTTTTTGGCAGCTTATGTTCGGGCAAAAGAACTCATCACAAAACCACTATTTGATGGTTTTATCTTGGCGGAAAGGGTTTACACAAAGCAATTAGGCTTTGTTCCTACCCATAAATCCATCGTGATCGAAAATAAGTTTATGCCTGTTGAAGTGGCTGAAAGCGAATCAAAGACCAATTCAGAAAACATAGTTCTATTGTATTCAGGAACCATTTCAGCTTCAAACGGAATATTCGAAGCCATCGAAATCACAGATCAGCTTCACCAGATTGATTCCAGCATAAGATTGCGGATCATCGGCTACTGCGCACTCAGAAAAGACCTTAAAAAGCTACAAGAGGCTATTACAGGTAAAGAATACATAGAATTGATTGGCGGTGACTTCCTTGTTCCCCACCATCAAATCATTCAGGAAATCAAAAAAGCTGATTTTGGCTTTGTGCTCAAAAAACCGAACAATGGCGTTAATGACGACAAGCTTTTAACGCGGTTATTTGAATATAGCGCCAACAGGTTACCTATGATCATTCTTGACAACCCTACTTGGGTAAGGTTTTGCAAAGAATATGATGCCGCGCTTGCCATCAACCCAAGCCAATTAAACCCAGCGCACCTACTTGAGCTAATGAAAAACTCAAAGTTCTATACAGTAGGCCAACCCGAAGATAGCCTTTGGAGCACCGAGGAACACAAGCTCATATCCTTCATGAAATCTCTTCACTAACATTTTTTAGATTAGTCTAAAAATTATTTTTACACACATTAACTATCTGTATTTCATATATTTGAAATGACAATCACGGGGTTTCGTATAGTGTCACATTTTTTTTAGACTATTCTAAAACGTATATTCGCACTTCAGTTTATTATCAATGCCATTAACAGGTATTCATTAAGAAAACGCATATGCTGAGTTTTGTAGAAGAGAACTATTTAAAGGCCATCTATCACCTGTCCGAAGGCGGTAAACGTTCAGTAAACACCAATGCCCTTTCGGAGGAAATGAAGACCGCCCCTGCTTCTGTGAGTGATATGATCAAGAGACTTTCGCAAAAGAAAGTGGTGGAATATCAAAAGTACAAAGGGGTCAATGTCTCTGACGAAGGAAGAAAGAAAGCCTTGCACGTAATCAGAAAGCACCGTTTGTGGGAAGTCTTTTTGGTGGACAAGCTCAATTTTCATTGGGATCAAGTACATGATGTAGCCGAACAGTTAGAGCACATTAAGTCTCCCCTACTTATTCAGCGATTGGATGAGTTTTTGGGCTTCCCAAAGTACGATCCACATGGCGACCCCATCCCTGACGAAAATGGTCAGCTCATTGAAAAGCGAAAAGACCCAATATCAGAGCTCTCAATTGGTATTCAAGGCATTGTGGTAGGCGTAAACGACTCTAGCACCTCTTTTCTAAAATACCTTGATAAGGTTGGGATTTCAATTGGCACCAAGCTTACCATAGACGATCGTATGGAGTTTGACGGCTCAGTTGACATTACGATTGACAATAAAAAATCTATCACCATTTCGCTCACTGTAGCGGAAAACATTTTGCTATCTGAAGCATGAAAAAGCACTTCTTACCCCTAATTCTTAGTTTTCTTTTATTCGCCTGTGGCAACCCAAAAGAAACAAACAACGAAATACTAACCATTGTGACGACCACTGGTATGATTGCCGATGTGGCCAAAAACATTGGTAAAGATTCCGTTTCTGTTGCTGCCCTAATGGGGCCTGGCGTAGACCCACACCTCTATAAAGCGACTCAAGGGGATTTAAGCCGCTTGCAAGGAGCTGACATCATCTTTTACAATGGCCTCCACTTAGAAGGTAAAATGGGTGAAGTATTCGAGAAATTAGAGCGTATAAAGAACGTAATACCTGTTTCTAGAGGCGTTGACTCTACCTTCTTTCTCTCAGACCCAGTTTATACTGGTGCTTTCGATCCGCATATTTGGTTTGATGTTAGTATTTGGGAGGCAACTATCAAAGAGGTATTGATCACCATGGTTGAGGCTGACCCAAAGAACCAAGCGTACTACGAAAAGAATGCGCTTGCTTATGCTGCGGAATTGAACAACCTGCATGAGTGGGTCACAGATCAGATTGCCTCCATCCCTCTTGACCAACGAATTTTAATTACAGCCCACGATGCCTTTAACTACTTCGGAAGGGCTTATGGAATAGAAGT
>CAXBPM010000064.1:0-12797 GCA_963977345.1 uncultured Roseivirga sp. | reverse complement strand
TTGACGACACCCGCCAATGGAACAGCGATGAAATGCGATTGGCAGCCAAGAAAAACAGTTGAACCAACCTCCTTACACCATCACATATAATTGTAATTTTTTATCCCAATTAAATCTTCATCAACAACTTATCAATTCTATTAAAATATTTTTAGCTGAATAATCTTATAAACCATCCAAGGAGCGAGTTTATGGCCTGAAAATTGTTCAAATGCCCTCGGACGTTCATTATTGAATTATTCTATTTATTCATCTAAAATTAATTAAAATGAGGAGACCATTACTTTTACTTTTATCGTTTTCTATGTCCTATTGTTTAATGGCGCAAGAGCCTGTTAAACAACAAGAAGCAGGACTGACATTCTATAACATCGATAGTTTCGGGTTAACCTACAGAACAGGTACAGAGCAGTCGCTTTGGAGATTTAACACATTAATCATATCTGGAAACAACACTGACAATAGCACGAGTACTACCGTAAGCAAGGACAAAAACACAGGCTTTAATTTTAGAGTTGGAAAAGAATACAGAAAGGAATTGGCTGATAAATTAGAACTTCGGTATGGCGGAGATGTTTCTTTCGACTACAGACAGGTGAAAACTGAATTTGAGAATAAGTCAGCCCCTAACAATTTTAGATCAAGTAACAGAACGATTTATGAACCAGGTGTCAATATAGTAATTGGCTTTAATTATATGCTGAACGAAAACCTTATACTTGGTGCTGAAGTCTTGCCTAGCTTTAATTATTATTCAGTAAAATTGACAGAGAAGGACTCAAATATCAATAACGGAACTGAAATCAAAGCCGAAACTTCAGGCTACAATTATGGCTTATCAAATGGGTCAGCTCTGCTTTCCATAGCATTTAGATTCTAAGAAACAACACAAGAACAGCCACGTTACGCACAAAAAAATCCCGACTCTTACGAATCGGGATTTATATTTTATCAAAAACTGGTATTGGTTAAGCCAAGTTATCCAATACAGTCATTACTTCTTTTACGTGTCCTTCAGAAACTTTCAAAAGCGCCATTTCTTCAGCGTTCAAATCAAGCTCAATTACTTTTTCAACACCGTTTTTACCCAAAATAACTGGCACTCCTAAGTAGCAATCTTTGATTCCGTATTCGCCATCTAGTTTGATACAAACCGGGAATACTCTTCTCTGATCTCTTACAATTGCTTCCACCATTTGAGCAGCCGCAGCACCTGGAGCATACCAAGCTGAAGTACCCATTAGTTTTACCAATTCACCACCACCAGTTTTAGTTCTCTGGATAATAGCGTCAAGCTCTTCCTTACCGATCAACTCAGTTACAGGAATACCACCAACAGTGGTGTAACGAGGAAGTGGCACCATAGTGTCACCATGACCGCCCATCAATACTGCTTGGATGTCTTTTGGTGATACGTTCAAAGCCTCGGCTAAAAACGCTCTGTATCTTGCTGTATCTAAAATACCAGCCATACCCATTACTCTAGTTCTTGGAAATTTAGAAGTAATGTGCGCTTGGTAAGTCATTACGTCCAAAGGATTTGAAACGATAATGATGATTGCATCTGGAGAATGTTTTACAACATTTTCAGTTACACTTTTAACAATACCAGCGTTGGTTTGAATTAAATCATCTCTGGTCATACCCGGTTTTCTTGGTAAACCCGAAGTGATAACTACAACATCAGAGCCTGCTGTTTTAGCATAATCGTTGGTAGAACCAACTGTTCTTGTGTCATAAAGATTGATAGGAGCTTTTTGCCAAATATCTAATGCTTTTCCTTCTGCAACACCTTCTTTAATGTCCAAAAGCACCACTTCGTTGGCAATTTCTCTGTAGGCCAAAACGTCTGCGCAGGTTGCGCCCACATTTCCGGCACCGACTACTGTAACTTTCATAGGGTATACTGGATTTGATTTAAATTAATTCGATGAACAAAGATAACAAGTGAAACCTCTAAATGAAACTTAGAGGCTACGGTTTCTTTCTGAATTGTGATGATCGGAATAGGCCTGTTTCAATTCGAAAAACCCGAAGGACTCTTTGTAGGCCTTAAACAAGCTTTCGGTATAATGATTATAGCGTTCAATTAAACATTCCAGCACAGAAGCTTTAATTTCAGGATAGGACTCGAAAATATCCATGATGTTCCCTTGGGGCAAAACAAAGATCTCAGCGTCCTCACTGGATACAATAGCGCTATACAATCGATGATTATCTAAAACGAAAGCGTTATCTCCAAAACATTCCTTTTTTCCTGCTTGATCCAGTTCTTCAAAAGAACCATTGCGTTCTAAACTCAGGGAAATTATTCCGCGATTCACAATATACACGGCCTGACTTGGGTCTTTTGTAAAGAAAACCGCCTCATCTTTTCTATATTTTCTGGTGTATAAATAAGGCACAAAAGCAAAAAGCTGATCATCCGTTAGTTTCCTGAACGGCCCCACCCCTTTCAAAAAGTTAATTTGTTCCTTTTCGGACTGGCTATATGTTTTCTTAAATGGGTTATACATTATCTATTTTCGGCTAATGCTCAAAACTTCTTTGGTTTGTTCGTTGGTTTTAAATCGGTCGTCAATTCTATGACCAATCACCCAAACAATACTTTCCTCAGAAGTTAATACTCTTATCTGGTCTTTTAAGTTTAGAGGAATTTTCTGGTCAATCATAAAGTCGCTCAGCTTTTTTTTGCCTTTCATGCCCAAAGGGAAAAAGTAATCGCCCTCTTTCCAAGCCCTAACCTCCAAAGGGAAAGTAAGTTTATTGAAATCCAGAAAGGCATTTGACGGGTTTCTATCCACCTCACTATCGCCATTCAATCGCTTTATCTCATAAGTCTGTTCGGAAAGAACAAACCGCCTCTCTCCTTCCCCAATTAAAAAGGACTCAAAGTCGTTGGCTTGATGTGCCGTAATAAAGACATACTCCCTGTCTACAAGAAGTTGGTGTGAACTGGTATTGAAGGTTTTTCCAGAAATTCCTTCCATGGCCACTAAAAGCTCCTTGCTCTGCTCGTAATTCAAGCCAAAAGGCTTTAGCAGTTCAGAAAGCTGAAAAGCACCAATCCCGCTATGAATAATTTGATCTTTGGAGAATCGATAACCATCAACAACTTCTTCGATATAAGGTTTTAAAGCATTAATCTTCTCTTGGAAAACCCTCTCAACTTCAAGGTTCTTTTCGAGCGTGTTTTGAAAGGTAGCATAGAAGCCAGCATTCAATTCGGTGAAGGCTGGTATAATCTGATGTCTTAAGTAATTTCTTTTATAGTTATCCGAAGCATTCGAGCTATCTTCTCTCCATTCAATTCCTTCTTGCTTCGCGAAGTTTTCGATTTCTTCTCTTTCAAAGCCCAAAAGTGGACGAATAATATTTACAGATTTCGGTAACATCCCCCTTAAACCAGAAATTGACGTTCCTCTGGCCAAGTTCAGTAATACCGTTTCTAAATTATCTTGGGCATGATGTGCCACGGCCAATTGATCTAAATTCTGTTCCTTCAAAAGCTCATTGAACCAAGCATAGCGTAAATCGCGTGCAGCCATTTGAGTGGAAATTCCATGCGTTGAAGCATATGACTTTGTGTCAAAGTGTTTTTCGAAATAGGGTATTTTCAGCCTAGAACAGGTATCTTTCACAAATTGAGCGTCTGCATCAGATTCTTCTCCCCTCAAATTAAAATTGCAATGCGCTACGGAAATATTAAAACCAGCCTGATGACAAAGGTTCAAAAGCACCATGGAATCCATGCCCCCACTCACCGCCAACAGCCACTTTTCTCCCTCCGAATTGAGGGCATGCTTTTTGATAAAACTCAAAAACCTATTCAACATGAATCAAAATTAGCATAAATCGATAATTTTGCACTTTCGAAAACATGATCAGACCCTTATTTTTATTTTTATTTCTAATTACTGCTACTTGGGCCTCAGCTCAGAAGAGGGTACGAATCGATACTGCCGGATACCTATATCAAGGAACTCAGAACGGTGAAACCCTTCAAAGGCTGATTAGCGCGGTCAAGTTAGTGCAGGGCTCTACAGTAATTTATTGTGATTCGGCTTATCTCTATACCCAAAGCAACAAAGCCATAGCCTATGGTCACGTCCGAATTATTGACACCGTAGACTCTTTAGACCTTTCTGGAGACTACATGGAGTACACTGGAAGTAATGGGGTAGCAAAAATGCGCAAGAACGTAGTGCTGAAGGACGATAGCACCAACCTGTATACCGATTTCCTAGATTACGACCGAAACACCCAAACAGGTTATTATTACAATGGTGGCAAATTGGTCGACAGCACAAATGTATTGAAGAGTAAGCGAGGTTATTACTACTCAGAAACCAAATCGGCACTATTTCTAGATGCTGTCAACCTCACCAACCCAGACTTCACTCTCGAAACAGATTCATTGGATTACTCAACCCTTGATAAAGTAGCCATTACAAAAGGCCGAACTTTAGCCGTTTCTGCGGATGGAGATTCACTTTCTACCAATGTGGGTTTTCTTTATAAATCTCTAGAGAAATACAGCGAAGTATATTTCGGTTGGATCAAAACTGAAGATTACCGCATTTACGGAGACAAACTCATTGCCGATGACAGCATAAAATATTACCAAGGCGACATGAATGTGAAAATGGAAACATTCTCCGACTCACTGACCGCCTATGGCGATCATGTGCGTTACAACAAAATTGAAAGTACTGCACTGATTTATGACAATGCATACTTGAAGAAAATAATGAAAGGTGATAGTCTGTTTATTAAAGGTGACACCATCAAATCGGTTCAGAACGAAGAACTTGGAAAGAAATACCTCAGCGCTTTCCATAATGTTCAGTTGTACAAATCAGATTTTCAGGGTGCTGCTGATTCGCTCTCCTATAACATGATGGACTCCACCATCTACATGTATAACTCTCCTTTAATTTGGAATGCAGACAGTCAAATTTCTGCGGACTCCATTAGAATCCAATTGGCCGATAATCGGATCTCAAAAATGTTTTTGAACCAAAATTCTTTTGTCATTTCTCAAGACTCTGCCGAAAACTTCAATCAGGTAAAAGGGAGAGAAATGGTGGTTGACTTTAAAGAAGGAATTATCAGCAAAACGGATGTCTTTGGAAACGGTGAAAGTATCTATTTCGCTTTCGATAAAAAAGGGGCATTAACCATGAACAAACTAAGTTGTTCCAACATGGCCCTCTACTTCAATAATAACACAGTGACCGAGTTAAGAACTTACCGAGAAGTTGACGGAAGGCTTATTCCTGGACCTCAAATCGTTCAACCCGACCGAAGACTCAAGGGTTTTAAATGGCTCTTGGATCAAAAACCTACCCTCGAAAGCATCACTGGAAACCGAAAGCAGATTGAAAGGAACGAAATTAAACAGCGTTAAAATTGGTTAATCGCTCAATAGATGCCAAAAAACTCGTTTTATTTGCTCCAGTAAGAGAGTTCAATAAGATTGGAATTATCGGACTTTACTAATAACTTTGCAGGCTTATGAAAAAAACGGTATTTCTAACCCTTTTAGCAGTGATCATCTCACTATCAAGTTGCGCTAACAGTTTAGCCAAGCTTGAAAAAAGCGATGATTACGAAGAATTATACAAAGGGGCTATTGCTTTTTATCAACAAGGTAAATACAGCAAGGCACAAATACTTTTCGAAAAAATATCTCCTTACTACCGAGGTAATATTGAAGCGGAGAAAGTTCAGTTCTACTGGGCATATAGTTTATACTATCAAGGGCTTTATCAATTAGCGTCTTTCCGATTCAAAAATTTCTACCAAACATACGGAAGAAGTCAGTATGCGGAAGAGTCGGAATACATGGCAGCATACTCTCTTTATAAAGATGCCCCAGACGCAAACCTAGACCAAACAAGTTCAGAAGAAGCTGTGGTGTCAATGCAGAACTTCTTGAACAGATGGCCAGCGTCAAGGTATTATGATGACGCCAACAAAATCATCGATGAATTACAAGTGAGGTTTGAGACCAAAGCCTATTTAAAGGCCAAACTTTATCATAAATTGAGTACTGGATTAACGTACAAGAACTATTTGGAAGCCGCGGTCGTTACCATCGAGGCCTTTAAGGATGACTATCCTGATTCAGATTATAACGAAGAACTACTTTACTTGGCAGTTGAAACAGGGTTTAAACTGGCCGACAACAGTATTCAGTCTAAGAAAAAAGAAAGGTTTAATAAAACCATCGCCTTCTATAAAGAGTTTTCAGAAAGATACCCTGAAAGCCAGTACATGGGCAAAGTATCAAACTGGTATAACCAGTCAGTAAAAGAATTACAAGAACTTAATAAAACGCAATAATTATGGCAGCAAGCGCATCAATCATCACAAGAGACACGGATAAAATCGGTGAAGAAACTGGTAACCTTTACAAATCAATCGCAATTATCTCAAAAAGAGCTAAGCAGATTGCAGCTGATATGAAAGAGGAGCTAAACGGAAAACTTTCAGAGTTTGCTTCTACTGTAGATAATCTTGAAGAGATTTTTGAAAACAGAGAACAAATTGAAATTTCTAAATTCTATGAAAGAATGCCAAAGCCAACTGCAATGGCTATAGAAGAGTTCGCCAATGACGAAATTTATTGGAGAATGAATGAAGCTGAAGAAGCTACTGAAACAAAATAACACCCAATGTTATTAAAGGGTAAGAAAATTATTCTGGGAGTAACCGGAAGTATAGCAGCTTACAAGGCTGCTATTTTCGTTAGGTTACTAGTGAAAGAAGGTGCAGAAGTTAAAGTCATTATGACCAAAGCGGCTACCGATTTCATTACCCCCCTAACACTTTCTACCCTTTCCAAAAACCCTGTTCTGATTGATTTTCAAAAAGACAAAACGGGTGAATGGAATAATCACGTTGATTTAGGGCTTTGGGCAGATGCCATCATCATAGCGCCTGCCAGTGCTAACACCATTGGTAAAATGGCCAATGGTCTTTGTGATAACCTACTTTTGGCAACCTACCTTTCCGCGAGATGCCCCGTGTTCTTTGCTCCAGCCATGGACTTGGACATGTACCAACATCCATCGGTATTGGCCAATATTCAAAAACTGATTGGTTTCGGAAACCACCTTATTGAAGCCGAACATGGCGAATTAGCCAGCGGACTCATAGGCCAAGGCAGAATGGCTGAACCGGAAAACCTTGTCGCCTACCTTTCAGGTTTCTTCACAAAGAAGTCTGCGCTTAAAGGAAAAAAGATAATGATTACGGCAGGCCCAACTTATGAGGCCATTGATCCCGTTCGCTTTATAGGTAATCATTCTACTGGTAAAATGGGTTTCGCCCTAGCAGAAGAAGCGGCCGACCAAGGCGCAGAAGTTACTTTAATTTCTGGCCCAACACACCTTACTATTGAACATGCAAACATCAAGCTGATTCGAGTAAAATCGGGCAATCAGATGTACGAAGCATGTTCCATTGCCAATCAAACTTCCGATATCAACATCATGGCTGCTGCTGTGGCTGATTACACGCCCAAAACGGTGGCAGATCAAAAGATAAAGAAGAAGGGCGATGAAATGACGATTGAGTTGGTAAAGACTACCGATATCGCCAAATCACTTGGTGCTATTAAAAGGAAAGATCAGTTCAATGTAGGTTTTGCACTAGAAACCGAAGCGGAAATAGAGCACGCCCAACAAAAAATAAAAAGTAAGAATTTCGACCTTATTGTACTTAACTCACTCAACGACAAAGGTGCAGGATTTGGTCACGACACGAATAAAATCACGATCATTGACAATCAAAATAATATTCAGCATTTTGAGTTAAAGTCAAAAAGAGAAGTTGCCAAAGACATCATCAATGCTATCGTTCAAAAACTGGAAGTTTAGTTTCTTCGCGCTATTTTTAGCCACACTCCCTCTCCACATGGTCGCTCAAGAGCTCGACTTTACGGTGAGTGTTAACGCATCGAATGTACAAACTACTGAAAGAGCCATTTTCTCTGAAATGGAAACAGCGATGCAGCGTTTCTTCAATGACAGAGTTTGGACAAATGATAACTTTCAGGCCAACGAAAAGATCAAAGGGAATCTAATTCTCAACATTCAAGACCAACCCTCTATCGGTCAGTTTAAGGCCAATGCACAAATTCAGATCATTAGACCAGTTTATGGAGCTTCTTATGAAACGCTACTGTTAAACTTTGCCGACCGTGATTGGGAATTTCAATTCAGCCAAGGGCAATCGATGGATTTCAGTGAAAATAGATTCCTTAACAACATTACTTCGCTTTTGGGTTTCTATGCATACATCGCCATTGGTTTAGATTACGACTCCTTCAGTCCATTGGGCGGAACACCTTACTTCAGGTCTGCCTTAAATGTGGTCAACAATGCCCAAAATAATGGTGGAGCTGGCTGGAGCCAGTTCCAGAATAGAAGAAATCGATATTGGTTGGTGGAGAATCTAGCCATCAATAGTCAATATGAGCCCGTGAGAAAAGGACTTTACGATTACCACATTAATGGTTTAGACAAATTTAAAGATGACCCAAAGGCTTGCAGGGAAACCATCAGCCAAGTCATTAAGGATATTCAAACCGTCAACGAAATACTTCCCAACGCAATATTGATTACTGCATTTTTAGACACTAAAAATGAAGAGATCACCAGTATCTTTTCAGAAGGTCAAACGAACATCAGAAAAGAGGTCTACAATGAGTTGTTAAAACTCGATCCCACACGCAGAAACAAATACCAGAAAATCGTTCAAAACTAGTATTGTTGCGAGTCTATGTAATTGATACATTTGTGATATGCTTCAACGCCTGAGTATTGAAAATTACGCCCTGATCCAACAGTTAGAAATCAACCCTGATGCTCAACTGAATATCATTACGGGTGAAACTGGTGCTGGAAAATCCATTATTCTAGGAGCATTGGGCCTGCTTCTGGGCAATCGCGCTGACAGTAAATCGCTGCTCGATCAAGAGAAAAAATGCGTAATCGAAGGTGCTTTCGATGTTTCTGCTTACCAGCTCAATTCTTTCTTTGAAGAAAACGACATGGATTATGATGCTGAGTGCATCATCCGAAGAGAAATAAGTCCTAATGGAAAATCCAGGGCCTTTATTAACGATGGAGTAACCAACCTTGATTTCCTCAAGCTCCTGGGGAAACGGTTGATGGACATCCATTCACAGCATGATAATTTACTCTTAGGCGCCAATAGCTATCAATTGAGTTTGGTTGATGCTTTCGCCCAAAACAACGGCTTATTACAAAAATATAGTAAGGCCTTTTCTGCCTATCGCGAAAAGCATGAGATACTGGAGCAACTTAAATCAGAGTCTGCCGAGTTAAGAAAAGAGGCAGATTACCACCAATTTCTATTTGATGAACTGGACAAGGCCCAGCTTCAAGCAGAAGAGCAAGAAACTTTAGAAGCTGAACTGAATAAGCTTGAGAATGCCGAAGAAATCAAACTCAAATTGAATGAAGCCTTAAGTGCTTTAGATCAGTCGGAGGTTAACGCTAACCAGATGCTTCAAGGTGCTAAAACAGCTTTGGGCCAAATCAATAAGTTTGCGAAAGAGTACGAAAGCCTTTTTGAACGACTGAACAGCAGCTGGATTGAACTAAAAGACATTATTGCCGAACTCGAGACAGAAGAAGAGCAAGTAGAATACGAGCCAAAACGAGCAGAAGAAGTACAAGAGAGACTTAGTCTTATTTATAAGTTACAGCAAAAGCATCAAGTATCAGACATCGCTTCCCTCCTTTCTATTTATGAAGAGCTAGGAGATAAAGTATTGAGAGTTGGCAATTTAGATGATGCCATTGAAGCCGCTGAAAAGGAAACCAATCAAGCGTTTGAGTTGGTTGAAACTTCTGGCGAAGCCTTAAGCCAATCGAGAACCAAAGTATTTACTGGTTTCGAAAAACAAATTGGTGCACTGCTCGATGACCTTGGAATGCCTCACGCTAAACTGGCCATTCAGCATGAGACACAAACACCTTCTGAGTCTGGAGTGGATAAAATCAATTTATTATTCTCTGCAAACAAAGGAATTGCACCACAGCCGTTAAAGCAAGTGGCTTCTGGTGGTGAATTTTCAAGACTAATGTTTGCCGTAAAGTACATTCTGGCAGATAAAACCGCTTTACCTACGATCGTATTCGATGAAATTGACGCTGGTATTTCAGGAGAAATATCTATTCAGATGGCCGAAATGATGAACAAGATGGCGCAAAACCATCAGGTGATTACCATTACCCATTTGCCACAAATTGCCGCTAGAGGAAGGGCTCATTACTATGTGTATAAAGACAATGCGCAAGATGTCACAGCAAGTAACATCAGGAAGCTCAACCATGACGAACGCTTGTCTGAATTGGCGCAAATGATTGGTGGTAAGCAATTCTCTGAAAGTTCGTTAGAGAGCGCGAGAGAGCTCATGAAGTAACCCTCTTCCTCACCCTTAAAACCAAAAAAAAGTCGATTTGGAAACCAAACCGACTTTTTCATAATTTCTATTCTCTATCTTATTTCTTATCAAACTCTCCCGCTTTATGTCGAGCAAAGTAAGATTTTGTAGCCTTCATTACTTTTGGGGCTAGAATCAGTGCTGAAACCATGGTAGGAATCGCCATCAAAGCAAAACTTCCATCAATCAAATTCACTACAAAACCCAAAGAAGCTACAGCTCCAAGAATAATTGTACCGATATATACATAATTGTAGTACTCTCCTTTTTTAGCTCCGAACAAGTAGGATACACTTTTCACTCCATAATAAGAATAAGAAAGTAAACTAGACACGGCAAAGACCAAAATACAAAGTCCTAATAAATAACCTCCAACTCCTGGGATAGCGGCATTAAAAGCCTTCAATGTTAATGTAACACCAAGCAAGCCTGTATCGGCCGCACCAATAAACTCATGATGAACTCCAGTGCCTAAAATCACCAATGCCGTAAGTGTACAGACTAAAAGTGTATCAATTGCTGGCCCGAGCATGGCCACAAGACCCTCGCGTACAGGCTCCTCTGTTTTCGTATCTCCATGTACCATAGGCGCAGTTCCAATTCCTGCTTCGTTTGAAAAAGCAGCTCTTTTAGCACCTATAATAATCACGGCACCGATGCCACCACCTAAAATGGCATTACCTGAAAATGCTTCTTCGAAAATTGAAGCGAAGATATCAGGAATCCCTCCTATGTTCTGAAGTAGAATGTAAACCACTAAACCGAA
Organism: uncultured Roseivirga sp.; assembly: GCA_963977345.1. Taxonomy (GTDB): domain Bacteria; phylum Bacteroidota; class Bacteroidia; order Cytophagales; family Cyclobacteriaceae; genus Roseivirga. Next base: position 1,548 of record CAXBPM010000064.1, on the reverse strand, counting down.
ATATAACACTACCATAGAAGGCACCAATTTGGCAGCTACACTACTAATTCTTTTAATTCCGCCAAAGATCACCATAGACACTAAAGCCATTAAGATAAGTCCAGTAACAAATGATGCTATTCCTACTGGAGCACCAAATAGATTAAATGTTGCTTCAGTGTCATAGCCCACCGCTGGGCCTAAAACGGCATTCATGGCCGCAGTAAGTTGGTTTGCTTGAAAAATAGGCAAAGCACCAATCAGCGTAAAAACGCAAAAGAATACCGCCATTGGCTTCCATTTCTTACCTAAACCTTCGGTAATTACATACATGGGGCCACCTCTCACTTCTCCATCGCTGTCTTTCCCTCGATACATCACAGAAAGCGTACAGGTGAAAAACTTGGTAGCCATACCTACAAATGCAGAAACCCACATCCAAAAAATAGCACCAGGACCACCCATGGTAATGGCAACCGCCACACCACTAATATTACCCATCCCTACTGTTGCCGCTAAAGCTGTAGAAAGTGCTTCGTAGTGTGTTATTTGTCCTTCTTCATGATGAGTATCATATTTTCCTCTCAACACATTTATAGCGTGACCAATGTATTTGAAGGGTAAAAACCGCGAATAAAACAAGAATACTAGTCCACCACCCATTACCAATATCAAGAGGGGAACTCCCCAAATCCAGCCACTAAAGCTGGATACAGCATCTTCTATAAAACCCAAGTCAGTAATTTTTTAGTTAAGCTACTATATTAGTTCAATCCGCGTAACCGTACAAGAAGTATAGCCATTTTGTAGACTAACGGTAGATCGAATGACTTTACTACAGTCATAAACAAGGAAGAGGGAATGGATAATCCATTCCCTCTTCCTTGTTTAGTTTCTTAATTGACTCTAGCTCAACCTAAAGCAGGTGAATACGAGTTAATTCGTTTTGATTACAAAGGTGATTTCGCCCTTAGAAATGTTAGCTGCCATTTTAGAAGGATCTGTTTGAATAAAGGCCAGCTTTTCCACTTGCTTTTTATAGAACTCAATAATGGTGTTATCGCTAATGGTAGTACCTGGGATTTTGGTCACGTTAATCACCGTTCCTCGGTCATCTACTTCGATTCTAAACTTAATCACCCCTTCAATTTGGGAGTCGTCTTTTTCTGCTGGGGGTCTCTCCCATTTCCAGCCGTCTAGGCTCAAGCTAACACCTAAATCGGCACCACCTGGTTGTGTACCATTGGCGGTAGTCTTCCCTTTAGGGTCGCCCATGTTACCTCTTTTATCTACTTCTTTCCCTTGATTGTTAGAAGCTGCTTCCTTACTGTCAGACTCTGTTTTTTTACCACCTCCCATAATAGCACGTTGGTCTACTACAGGTTTTGGTATAGGCTTAACCTCTTCCTTCTTTTCCTCTACAGGCTTGGTTACTTCTTTTTTAACTTCTACTGGTGGCTTTACTTCTTCTTTCTTCTCAACAACCTCTTCTACCTTCTTTTCTTCAACTTTAACCGCACTCTCCTTTTCTTGAACCACTTCGGCTTTCACCTCTTCTTTAGGCTTAGG
>CAXBPM010000063.1:0-13416 GCA_963977345.1 uncultured Roseivirga sp. | reverse complement strand
TGACCTAAATGGAGTTGTATAAAACCATAATCATTGATGATGAGCCTTTAGCGATAGACGTGATAGCCCACCATTTAAAGCGGTTCTCTAATTTTGAAGTCATCAAGGCATTTAGCGACTCGGTGGAAGCGTTTAACTTCCTAAAAGAAGGCGCTAAAGTGGACCTTGTCTTTACAGACATTGCCATGCCCGAGATTTCCGGGATCGAATTGGTAAAGCTTTCCCCTGCCGACACCCCATTTATCATCACGACTTCCTTTAGCGAATATGCTGTGGAGAGTTTCGATTTAGAAGTGGTTGATTACCTGCTAAAACCCATTTCCTTTGAGCGATTTGCTAAAGCCATTACGCGCTTTGAAAGCTTGCAAAACAATGGACATCAAAACACGCTAGCCCCCTCCTTTTTTGTTAAGGAAGGAGATGAATTTGTGAAGATTTTGGTGAAGGACATCGACTATATAGAAGGTTTGAAAGACTATGCTAAAATTGTGATTGGGAACAACCATTGTTTGGCTTTAAAAACGCTCAAGTCAATCGAAGAAACACTGGGTGCTTATCAATTTATGAGAATCCATAAATCATACATTGTCCCATTGTCCAAAATAAGCCAGTACAATGGAAGGTGTGTGCTCATCAACAATACTGAAATTCCCGTGGGCAGCAGCTACCGAGAGGCCTTAAAAGCTTATTTGAATAGCAATAAATTGTAAGCCCGTTTCACTCCTGCTCATTCAGCCATCACGAACCCTTTCTATTATCTCTTGGGTTTACATCTATCAATTTATTATAGGGGTCTACTCCTACTTCAATCGGTTTTTGATCCACGATAATGGTTAACTTATTATTGACTTCAGTAATCTTATGTTTTTTCAAATACAACTCTACTTCCCTACCGTCACTTTCTTCTCCAAAAATACCGATGTCGATATAATCGGCTAACGGAAGTGAATACTGAGGCTTAAGCATACCTTGAGATTGATAAGCAAGAGAGTCTGTTTTGTTATCACTATACAAGATTCTTCCTTTTTCGTCATTTCTGTACTTGCTCACGTTGAATTCTATCTCTACCTGAAATTTACCATTCTCTAAAGCTGTAGTTGTAAAATCGATTGCTTCATTATTGTACATAGTGATTTGCTCAAACATATCTTCAATAGTGTATTGCAATGAGTCTGGGGTGACTTCTCTAATGTAATCCACCATTTCAATGGTTGTGGTATAGGGTGGCTGCTGAAACCGTACCTTTTCTACATATTTTTTTAAAGCACCATTCAACACTTCTTCACCGATGTAGTCACTGATGGCATAAAATACCAATGCCCCTTTTTCGTATCGAATATAACCTTGGTTATCGTTATACATTAATGGATTCTCCCTCCTGCTTTCGTTTCCTCGCTTTCTTAAATAACCGTCTAACGAATATTTTAGATAGGTGCGCATTTTAGATTTGCCGTGTTGATGTTCTATCACTTTTAGCCTTACATAATCCGATAGACTTTCAGATAACATACTGGAGCCTAATACATCAGCTCCAATTACCTGATGTGCCCACCACTGGTGCGCCACTTCGTGAACAGTAACCGCAAATGGGTAATCAATGCCACCATCGTCACTATCATTTACATTGGCAATAAATCCGTGACCTTCAGAAAAAGGAATAGTATTAGGAAAACCTTGAGCACCATCGCCAGCGGTACGCGGAAACTCAATAATACGTACTTGTCTAAATTGGTACGGACTAAAGTTTTCGGAATTATAAGCCAAGCTAGCTTTCATCCCTTTCATCATTCTATCCAAGTTGTACTCGTGGCCTTTGTGGTAGTAAATTTCCAGAGCAACATCATTCCATGTATCCTTAACAACTTCGTACCTGCCCGAACTAAACGAATAGAAATTTAGGATCGGAATATCCATTTTATAATGAAAATACCTTCTGCCTCCTTCAGTCCATTCTCTTTGCAAATAACCAGAAGTAAGTGCAATCTGATCTTCGGAAGTACTTAATATTGCCTCATAGTCTATCCAGTCAGCGTCTCTCGACATCATATGATTGTCCAAGGCAGTAGTGTCGGATGGATGAGGTTTTAAAGGGTTTGGAGCTAACCCGTGCTGTTTTCGAGTCTGGTTATCTTGTAATTCATACCCAGCTGTATAACCCAATGAAGGAAATAATTCCTTGTTCGTGATTTTTGTACCATTCCCTATTATGGGTGAATTGTTTCTTAAAAAAGTATTAGGCCTATTACTAACCGTAAAGTGTAACTCTAAGCTGTCCCCTGGAAGTAGTGGGTTGTTAAGTTTAAAAATGTCAAAACCAAAGAGGCTATCCTTTAACACGCTACTTGGCCTGTTAAGTGCCAACGTGGTTGGGTAGCCTGTGTATTTTATAAGAACGCTGTCAATAGCTTTAGTAGACTTATTTACCATTGTATAGGTGCCAGCCGCCTTAAAGTTTCGCTCTTTCGGAAAGATGTTCATTTCCGTTTTTACTGCTACAATTCTCGGTTGTGGGTAGTCTTCATATTTCTTATACTTTTTCTCCCACCCCACTTGAAGCAATTCAGCTTGCTTGCTCGAGGTGCGGATGTTTTTAATATTGTTTTCGTAATAGATGCTAAACCCTAGTGATAAAAAACCAACTAGGAGCACAAAAAAGCTCAGGCCTACCTTTGTCGTTAATCGTGATTTAGCAATACGAAAACGCTCCTTAAACGATTGAGGTAATCCCCTCACCATAAATAGACTGGCCAAAAGCAAAAGCATTACTCCGGCCATTAACCAATAGGTTGAATAAATAAAATTGGAAGATGCATATGTTCCATAACCATCCATATCGGAGTAGCTATACCCTAATCCTTGCCCGTATTGAAAAATGGATTGCTCAATACCAACCAATCGTAACATGGGGGTTGCTAACAGAATAATCATTAGCATAAACAAACCTATATAGGGGTTTTTAATAATGGTTTGAATGAAGATTGCCAACAGTGCCCAAATCATAAAATAGACAAAGGTGAACCCGTACAAGCCAAGGATATATTGATCTATTTCAAAATGAAAGTATCCTTTATACACTTGAAAGCCTATTCCCGCAATCATAGCAACGGTTAGCATAACCAATTGCATTTTTAATAATGCCAATAATTTCGACAATAAAAGTGCATGATTTGGGATGGGCATAATATCCAGCAACTGATGAATTTTGGCAATTTCTGCCCTGTGAACAAGCATCCCAGCATATAGAAATGTACAGATATGAATGGCCAATAAATAAGCTTCGCTAAAGTTCACCATCTTCCAAGTAACGGGGAATTGAGGTGTTCCCTGATAGTCGCCAAGTTGATAGTACTCCACTATGATGATGACTAAACCAATTAAAAGAATGCTTAGAAAGGGAACACTTTTTATAATGTATTTAAAATCGATGCTAGAGAGTCGCCATGTAATTTTGAGGTGTTGAATAAAGCTAAATTTAAGGTTCACTTTAGGTAATTCAACCTTAGTGATCCCTCCTAAGTTTTGTCTGGTAGAGCGCTCTACTTTCTGTTTTCTAAAAGGAAAGGAGAAGGACATCTGACTAAACGTAAAGACTCGATAGACAGCTCCAGAGATTAATGCGGCAATGGTAAGCCACAATAATCTATTATAAATTATGATACCTTTTATGGGAACGGATAGGGTATTGTTTTCTGACACTGTCCAATATCTCGTGAGATAATTCATAGCCGATCCTCCAAAAGGATCTAGCAGTGCTCCTAAATACATGTGATCAGGAGTTCTCAAAAAGAGCTCCATTGTGCCATTCACAATCATTAAAATGATTACAGCAATAAACCCAGCAGCAATATTTCGGGTAAAAGCCACTACGCCAAAAACTATTGCCCCATAAAAGAGAATGTTAGGAAGCAGGAAAACTAAATACGTTTGTAGATAGCTCCCCAACTTAAAGGCAGCTACAATGTCTTGGTTAGTGCCTGGCAACCTAAAGCCAATGAATAACCCAATACCAATCATACTTACAATGACAGCCACGATAAGTACACCGCTAAAAAACTTAGCCAAAAGGAAATTAGCTTTTGAGAATGGATAGGAATGTAATAAGGCATGTATCCCAGATTTATAATCTCTGTATATGGCAACTCCGATGATGGATGGAAATAAGAAGATACTCAAAGAGGTTAAGCCCATAAACATTCGGGCAATTTCTATGGGTGAGTTTACAATAACAGAAGAACCTGTGGTTGCTGTAACGGTATCAAAAATACCAGCAGAGATGGCCGCTACGAACATAGATGCTATCAAGAAAACGCCCATAAATATGTAAAATGACGGGTTTTTCAGCCAATAACGAAGCTCTTGTATAAATATAATTGAAAACATAAGCGTGTTTTTTAAGATGAATTTGGCAATAACAGATCACTCGATTCCTTGCCGAGCAACTCTAATAGTGTTAGAGAAAAATATAGTTATGATTGATTTATGCTTAGTTAAGCAAGTACCTGCTCCCCCTCCTTCAAGGTTATAAAATAGACATCATCTAACTGCGGTTCGGTTTTGGTGAAACCTTCACTAGGTTGAGCGAGCGAATGGACCCGAATATTTAAAGAGTTATCTTGGTTATAATTAGATGATAAGACATCATAACTAGTCTCCATGGCTTCCAGCTCATTACGATTAATTACTTTGGTCCAAATCTGACCATTAATTTCATTGGTGGCTTTTTGGGGAGTGGTTTGAATGAGAATTCTACCCCTATTCAAAATGGCCATTTCATTGCATAGTTCTTTTACATCATCCACTATATGAGTAGAAAATATAACAGTAGAATTGGTGCCTACTTCGCGTAAAACATTGAGGAAACGGTGACGCTCAGCAGGATCGAGCCCAGCCGTGGGTTCATCTACAATAATTAATTTAGGGCTGTTTAATAGTAGTTGTGCAATACCAAACCGTTGTTTCATCCCTCCTGAATACCCAGATACAAACTTTTTACGTGCCTCAGTGAGGTTGGTGATTTCTAGCACTTTTGCCACTAATTTTTGTCTCTCTAATCTTGAATCAACCCCCTTTAGCAATGCGAAATAATCGAGCAATGCTTCACCCGACATTTTAGGGTAAACGCCAAACGACTGAGGTAAATAGCCTAATAGTTTGCGAAGCGACATATTATCGGCTAGTACATTGATGTCTCCAAAACTGATTGTCCCTGAATCAGGGTTTTGTAGCGTGGCTATAGTGCGCATTAATGAAGACTTTCCAGCACCATTTGGACCAAGTAAGCCAAACATTCCGTTGCCTATTTCTAGGTTTACGTTATCTATAGCTTTTACCCCATTTTGATAGGTCTTAGTTAAATTTTCGATTTTGAGTTTCATTGTTGTTGAATTAGAGTTAATGATTCTTGACCTTTCAAGTCACTTTTAAGTGAATCGCACGGCAGTTCCATATACCAATATTTCAGAAGCAGTTTGCATTACCGATGAAGTTGTCATCCGAACATTTACAATAGCGTCAGCGTTCATTTTCTGTGCTTCTGCAGTCATCCGATTGAGGGCTTCTTCCCGTGCTTCGTTGAGTAAATCGGTATAGGCACTTAGTTCACCCCCAACAATACTCTTTAGCCCAGCGAAAATATCTTTTCCAACGTGCTTGGCTCGCACCGTGCTTCCTTTTACAATGCCCAAAATTTCTTTTACCTCCTTATTAGGTACATTTTCGGTAGTTGAAATAATCATGTTATGATATGTTTAAATGAGTTTATATGCGCTTGCTAATCTATATTCGTAAATATCACCTTGCCATTCTCTTTGGCTTCTTTGTCGAGGTGATTACCCACCAACATGCCTACGACCAGACCGATTCCAGCACCGAAAGAGATACCCATACTAATCCCTAAGCCTCCACCTATACTACCGAATGTAACACCAAGACCAGCACCAAAACTTAAGCCTAAGCTAAGCCCCACGGCTGTGTAATACCCTTCAGTAACAAATGAGAATTTTGTTTTTAAGTAATCAGTAAACTCTCTGTACTTTTTAGTAAAAGCCCTATGTCTACGTTCCTTAATAGCGTTTAATCGCAACCCCTCAATGTATTCTTCTATCTGCTGTTCCTTTTCTTTCTCGAGCTTCATTTCGTTAAGTCCTGATAGGAGATCAATAAATTTTTTATACAGTTTTGTTTCTCGCTTTTGTGTTGTGTCAGCCAGCAAATTTTTGAATAAATCGAGTGCTTCTTTGATACTCATAGAATTAGAGGTCTTTTTTATTGAAATGTTTGATTGAACTAAAAAGTGAAATAATTAGCAGCCCAGTAGCTACTATAGACAGTGCTAGTGGTTGATTAAAGTTTTCAATTAACAGCCCGTGATTAAGATTCAGGTAGGTTTGAACAAATGAAGGAACGATCATTAAAAAAAGATAAATACCTATGGCTGATGTAAAATTGAATCGAAAATACACGAGGTAGAATACTGCTGTGTTAAGCAGTAGATTCATCGAAACCATAATAATTATAGAATTGCTTAATGCATATTTTGGATCTGTAACCAAGAGCACCATTAATAACTTATAGGCACCTACCCAGAGCATTATATTGATTACAATAATCACCAATGAGACTATAAACCTAGCCGTGACTATTGATTTTCGAGTAACCGGTAAACTAGCAGTATGCTGCCAAACACTTTTGTTTTTTAACTCCGATATAAAAGGAAAGATAATTGTAACAAAAATGATTGATGCTCCACTAGCAAACATCCGAGAGAGGTTGGTATTAATGAAAATTAACAACATCCCCATTATTAAAACAATGAGCGAAAGGTTTATGATATACCTTTTATATGCTCTTACATCTCGGAGCATCAAGTTCCAAATTATGTTCTTGCTCATATCGCTTTATGTTTAAAAAATTTAGATGAAAGTGTCATCGATAGAATCATTAATGCTACAACAGCCATGACCAAAGCTGTTAATAGTAAGTATCCATTTTGGCCGGAACCCCATTCTATAAGTTGTTCTATTTTAAGTTGAAGGTTAAAGAATCGAAAACTAAGTATGAGGATAACGAGCCACAAAAACTGAATTACACCATGGGTAGCGGCACCAATGGTTAACCCAAACCTAAAATATAAGGGGTAAGAGTAGCTTTTAAAAAACAGTAACAAAACTCCCATTATTAGCCATAATAATGGATTGTAGATAATTTCTAACTGAGGAGACCCTGGGCTACCATGAAAATAAGCACCTAGCTGAATGCCCAGAAAATGCACCGCTAATGCCAACAAAACCTGTATAAATGAAGAAAGGTATTTGGCTATTATAATTTGAGTTCTGGTAACAGGTAAGCTCGCAAATATTTCATCCGTTTTATAGAGTTCATCCATTTGTATAAAGAGTAATGAAACAATACTTGTGCTTGCCAGTACTATTACAAAATACATTATTAGCTCAAAGTCTGTCCGGCCATTTTCCAGCAGTACTAGATAAGTAAACAATGTGCTTATTGCACATAGCAATACCACACTGTAAAGCAGGTACACCCGATGTGCACGGAAATCTTTTTGGATAAGCTTAAGAATACCCATTAAACAACCTTTGATTTAAGGTTATTAAAAAACATAATATCTTCTAAGCTGGCCTTTTCATAAATGGCCTTATCATTAAATACTTTTTTGGTACCGCTAACATTGCTAGTAAGGCCTTCAAAGCCAAAGTCTCCAGATCGAACAGCTACGAAGTTCTTTCTGGTTTCATCATTTAAGAGCTCATTACCGCCTTTTACCAGTCCATATTGCTCAGAGATGTCGTCTTTTGTGTCTGAAAAAACAATTCTGCCGTCATGCACATAGGTTATATAATCTGCTATCTGCTCAATATCTGTTGTTATATGAGAGCTAAATAAAATCGACTTATTTCCATCTTCCATCAGCTCGCGTAAAAAATCAAGCAGCTCACGCCTTACCACCGGATCTAGTCCTGATGTGGGTTCATCCATAATAATAAAATCGGCATGATGAGATAAGGCAATGGCAATGGAGCTTTTCATTGCCATGCCTTTCGAAAACTTTTTAAGGGCTTTATTAAGTGGTAGATTAAAACGATTGACCAAATCATTAAATCCAGCTTCGTCCCAGTTTTCGTAAAATGGAGCAATGGTGTTTTTAAGTTGTTTTAAATTAAGGTGTTCGTAATAATTGGGGGTGTCGTACACAAAGCCTATTCTTTTTTTAACATCAACTTCATGGGCGCTATGATCTTTCCCGAAAATGCTCACTTTCCCAGCATCTTTCATTACTAAGTTCATGATAATCTTAATAATAGTGGTCTTTCCAGCTCCATTGGGGCCAATAATCCCCATTATGTATCCGGTAGGTAATGAAAAGGAAATGTTATCTAACTGAAAATCACCGTAGCTTTTGGATAGATTATTTATCTCTAAAGTATTGCTCATAAACTCTTTCATTAATTTCTACTACTCCTCTGAAGAATAGAGAATGGTTAGCATTTCTTTCAACTCTTCAAATGTGATTCCCATTTTATGGGCCTCAGATACCGTTTCAGACAACATGTCTTCAATGGATTTCATTTTCTTTTCTCTAAGAAGTTCTTTGTTTTGGATAGCGACAAAGCATCCTTTTCCGGCTACAACATCAATAAACCCTTCCTTTTCCAGTTCTTCATAGGTTCGTTTGGTGGTGATGACGCTGATGTGTAACTCCTGAGCAAGCTTCCTTATAGAGGGCAAGGCATCCCCTTCTTGAAGATCACCTGATATTATCTGAGCTTTTATTTGGGCGCCTACTTGCTCGTATATTGGCTCCGATGATGCATTTGAAACTATTATCTTCATGGAGTAACCGTTCTAATTTCACTTCCGTACTCATTGTTCATAGTGTATATACTGTATATACACACAAGAGTACGTGATTAATTTGACAACCGCAATAGATTTATAGAAAATGATAAGTTTTATTAAATGAGTAACAAGTATTTTGGCCATGCCATTGAAGCTTGGCTAGCACCTCTACACCGCAAGAAACGGGGACATCTCTAGCAGCTTGTTCTATTATTCGATATTAAATTGACCAGCCAGGTCTTCTGTTAAAGTGTGGATTGCCTAAACTTTTCTTTTCACCTATACGCTACTTAGAACTTATAAAAAACTAATATTGATAACATTTTATTAGATGAAAAATATCAAAAAAAATAATGGGCTAATTTCAAAGAGAAGATATGTGTTAATCAATCTTCTAATTAGAAAAGAGAAAAACTTCCTCCTCATTATTGCTATTAGTTTTTTGCTGTCAGGGATCTTTTACCCGTACCCCGCCATTGCCATGTGGATTGGTTTTGCGTTAGCGGCTTATTCTGCTGTTGCCAACGACAGTATCCAGACCATTGGCACTTTCATTTCCTCTAATGGGGACAAAAAGTGGTGGTTACTTTGGCTATATATAGGCTCCATATTTCTTATTACCGTGACCATTAGCTGGGTAATCAATGATGGTGATGTCACGTACCAAAGATTAGCATCAAAAGGATTTTCCGAAGCCCCTACCTCGTTTAATTTTCTGCAAATAGCCGCACCCATATTTCTGCTGATCATTACCCGATTAAGGATGCCCGTCTCTACTACTTTTTTACTGTTAAGTTCTTTTACGACAGCCACGGGATCTATCTTAAAAGTATTCGAAAAAAGCGTAATAGGTTATTTGATTGCTTTTGCTTTGGCCTTTTTGATTTGGATTACCCTTAATAAATTGATGAAAGGGGCTTTTAAAGGCAAGGCTCATGTGGGCTGGACGGTATTCCAATGGGTCACAAGTGGATTCCTATGGGCGCTATGGATTATGCAAGATGCGGCCAACATAGCGGTGTTTTTGCCTCGAAGTCTGAGCACAGGCGAGTTTATTGCTTTCGGGAGTACCATCTTCTTCGGCTTGGGTTTGATTTTCTTCTTGAAAGGCGACAAAATACAACAGGTGATAGATGAAAAATCTGATGTTAAGGATGTACGGCCTGCCACAATTATCGACCTTGTTTATGCCCTCATTCTCATTTGGTTTACTTGGGTAAACACGATTCCAATGAGTACTACCTGGGTTTTCATAGGTTTATTGGGAGGTCGGGAACTGGGAATAAGAATCAGGAATAAAGACAAGCTGAAAAAAACCTATCGCTTAATATTGAAAGACTTGGCCTATGTATTAATTGGCTTATTAATCTCCATATTAGTGGCCATTGCTGCTAACGAGACGCTCAGAGCAGAATTATTACAGACACTTAATGCAAATTAAGCTTTAAGGCATAAAAGCTCCAATATCAGCGCTTTCTTAAAACTTTAATAAAACTATAGATCATCACTACGGTGACGACCAATTGTACGGTGATCATGATCAACAGCGGTTCGGTATTCATTTCTTTTGCGCTTTTTATATGCTACATATACAAGTGAGGTAATGCCTATAAAGAGTAATAACAACATGCCTCGGGCCATATTTGCATACAAAATCTCCTTACTGAATAATTCTCTTTCAGACTCTCCTGTGGCTGATGCTAACTTTATATGAAGCGCCTCATTCGTCAATTGTGAAATGATGGAATGACTATCTAGCGGCCAACCATTGCCCTGAACTATACTACTAAAAGCAGCAATCCAGTTGTTGTTTTCAGGAGTGAACAATGCGCCCAAAAACACACATAATAAAAGCAATGGGGTTACATACTTTATAATCCACTTGAATATCATTGGGATGGTGATGTCTGCCCCTTCATTTATTTCTTTCCAACCTCTTTCCATTCCAAAAACCCAGGCAAATAAAATGGTTTCAGCCAGTGCAAAGACTACCAATGAAACGGTACCAGCCCAGTAGTCATATTGATCAAAAAAGCCGTATTGATAAAATAAAACACAGGGCAAACCAAGCATCAAGGTCAATAGCCCAAATGATATCGCTCCTTTTCGTTGACTCCATCCGAATTCATCACGCATAAATGCTGTCCAGGGTGTACCCATGGCAAGTGAAGAAGTAATCCCTGCGAAAAACAATAGACCAAACCAAAACACCCCTGCGAAGGCGGCAAGTACTGTCCCCCACTGATCGAACAGAAAGGGCATGGATTGAAAAGCAACGCCAAAACTCATGTGCTCTTTTACCCAGTCGAGACCGAAGTAACCGGCTGCTATTGGTACAACGATTAGGCTTCCTAATACAATCTCTACAAATTCGTTGGTGAAACCCGCTGTCGTAGCATTAAGGGCGATATCATCTTTGCTATCCAAATAAGCAGCGTAGCAATGAATGGTGCCCATTCCCACCGACAAAGTAAAGAATATCTGTCCTGCAGCTGCTAACCATACTCCAGGTCGGAGCAAAGAATCATATTGTGGCGTCCATAAATAGTTAAGCCCATCCCAAGCATTGGCCAAGGGAAATTGATCAGAAACGGCACTTGTGCCTAAGGTTAGCCCACGAACGGCCAGAAGGATGCCAAAAAGGATGAGTAAAGGCATGCCTATCTTAGCCACGCGCTCCACACCGGCCAAACCTTTACTTAAAATAAGAGAGTTGACTGCAATACAAATGACAAAGAAGAGAACCGCTTCATTTGGAATGCCAAAGAAGGAAGTAGACATATTGATATAGTCATTGAAATACTGGGCTACTGCCGATTGAGAAAGTCCAGAAAATGTGCCTTTTATGCTATGAAGCGCATAAGACAAGGTCCAGGATTCGATATAACAATAATAAGCGGCTACTGCGAGGTTGGTAAATATGCCAAATACACCTATATATTTCCAAAGTGGTTTTGGGCTCATGGTATTCAGAATGAAGGGTGTGGAGTGATGCCCCTTTTTGCCTCCAAACCTACCCATTGACCATTCAATCCATAGCAATGGGATACCCATTAAAAGGAAACAAACCAGATAAGGGATGATGAAAGTTCCCCCACCATTTTGTACTGCTTGTACAGGAAACCTTAAAAAATTCCCTAACCCGACTGAGTTTCCAGCCATGGCTAGAATCAGTCCGGTTCGCGAACCCCAAGCCTCCTTTTTTATAGTCATTGCTTCATTTAGACGCAATAAGTTTAAAATGTCACGGCCTAAATGTTTTATTATCAGGCTTACTTCAACAACAAACTCACTGCTCGATAGGCAGAGCCAACAGCGCCTTCCATATATCCGGGGTTGGATGGTGAGGTCTCTGCTCCAGCAAAGAACAAACGGTCATCAAAATGCGATTGCAGGTAAAAGGAATGGCCATTGTTTTGATGAGGCATCAAGTCTTTGTTGAAGTTGCTTTTTTGCTCGTCTACAAAATAGTCACTCCATAAAAAATCATCATAGCCCAGAATATGGGCTTCATCAACGCCAAATAGCGCCTTCAGCTCTTGAATGATGACTTGTTTTCTCTTTTCAAAATCGGTGCTCAATTCTCTGGTTGGCTGTATGAAACCTAGAAGTCCAAAGGATTGCCCATCGCTTGACGTATGGTCTTGTGCTTCACGGATGAGGCCATAGTTTGAATACACAAAACCTGAGAGGTTATTGGTTCTCCAATAGTCTCGGTCCAATAGCACCGTAAACTTGGCAGAGTCCCCCATCCATGTATGCGTGGTGTGCATCAGTTGAGCATTGTGCAGTTTTGGGCTGATGCTTATTTGATTCGCTATTACTTTTGGAGGGACAGTGATAATCACTTTTGCCGCTTCCATGATTGATCCATCTTCCATGGTCAAGTTGATGCCCTCATTTTGATAGACCAATGTCTTTACTTTCTTGTTCAGCAGAATACGATCAGCATCAAGTTGATCGGCCAATGCTTGAATAATCACCCCCGTACCGCCTTTGACCTTATGATAGATGGCTCCATTCATCAAGGCATCAGTTGGGCTCCTTTGAATGGCCATGGAAGGTTCATATTTGATTAGCGCATCTCCTTTCAAATACTGCGTATAAAGCTCCAGCCCCAACTCCGCAATCAATTGTTTAAGCAGCTCATCTTGGAATACCCAGGTGGCCCCTAGCTCAAATAACCGACCCTCATCTGATTTGGTATAGATCCTTCCTCCTAGTCTATTGTTCGATTCGAGGATCAATGCCTTTACCCCTTGCTTTTTGAGTGCATAGGCTGCGGTAAGCCCGGCAATTCCACCTCCAATAATGATGACTTCTTCCTTCATGTAACGTCTGTTCGAGCTGTAAAATAGACAACCGTATACCTTTCTAAGCTGCCGTAACCAAATGTACTGGTTCTAAAGAAGTAAGTGCTTTAATTTCTACACGAATCATCTGTCTTGAACCGTGATGTCTTTGATGAGTGTGAGTTCATGATGTGCTTTAGTGATTGTTTTATCGCTACTTATAACACGCTGTGTTTATCCTGTCCATCATACTTATCAAATGAATCAT
>CAXBPM010000062.1:0-13584 GCA_963977345.1 uncultured Roseivirga sp. | reverse complement strand
GTGCTCTTCCTTGTGGAGCTGGTCTTAATCTTTTTAAGATTCTTCCACCATCCACACGAATCTCTTTGATCGTAAGATCTGCATCTTCTAATCTTTCGTCTTCGTTTTTCGCAATCCAGTTAGATACAGCTGATCTCAAGAGTTTCTCAAGACGTGCTGCTCCTTCTTTAGGCTCAAACTTCAAAAGGTTCAAAGCTCTGTCTACACGCTGGCCTCTGATTAAATCAGCCACCATTCTCATTTTACGAGCAGATGTAGGTACATTATTTAACTTAGCTACAGCTTCCATTATCTTCTACCTTTATCTTTTTTAGCAATGTGACCACGGAAATTTCTAGTTGGTGAAAATTCACCCATTTTATGTCCGACCATGTTTTCTGTTACAAAAACTGGGATAAACTTATTTCCATTATGAACAGCGAATGTATGCCCAATAAAATCTGGGGCTATCATTGATCTTCTGGACCAAGTCTTAATTACAGACTTCTTACCAGACTCTTCCATAGCCTCTACTTTATTGGCTAAACGAAAATCGATATATGGTCCTTTTTTTAACGAACGTGCCATGTTTTACTTCTTCTTTTTACCAATGATCAAACGATTCGAGTATTTCTTAGGTGTTCTGGTTTTCAAACCTTTAGCCGGCAATCCTTTTCTTGATCTAGGATGTCCACCTGAAGATTTACCCTCACCACCACCCATTGGGTGATCGACTGGGTTCATTACCACACCTCTTACTCTTGGTCTTCTTCCTAACCATCTATTTCTACCTGCTTTACCAAGTACAACGTTCATGTGCTCTGCGTTTCCTACGGCACCAATGGTGGCCATACAAGTAGCAAGAACGTTTCTCATTTCGCCAGAAGGCAATTTAAGAGTTGCATACTTACCTTCACGAGCTACAATCTGAGCGTATGCTCCAGCACTTCTCGACATTGAAGCTCCTTTACCAGGTTTCAATTCGATATTGTGAATGATTGTACCCATAGGGACTTTAGCAAGAGGCATTGCATTACCTACCTCAGGTGCAACACCCTCGCCAGACACTACAACTTGTCCTACTTCTAATCCTTTAGGAGCAATGATATATCTTTTCTCTCCATCTGCATAAAACAACAAGGCAATTCTTGCTGAACGCGTTGGATCGTATTCAATTGTTTTTACCGTAGCCGGTATGTCAAATTTCTCTCTCTTGAAATCAACAATTCTGAGTTTTTGTTTGTGACCACCACCCATGTAGCGCATAGTCATTTTCCCAGTATTGTTACGTCCACCAGACCTTCTAGAAGGTGCAGTTAACGATTTCTCAGGAGCACTTTTCTTAACAGTAACTTCTGCAAAGTCAGGAGCCATTCTATGCCTGGTTCCCGGAGTCATTGGTCTTAGTTTTCTAACGCCCATTATTCTCTATTTAAATGCCGCTATAAAAATCAATAACATCACCCTCAGCAACCGTTACAATTGCTTTCTTGAATGCATTGGTTTGACCTTGTACTACTCTAGATTTTGTCATTCTAGATTTGGTCTTACCACTATATCTCATGGTGTTAACATCTTCTACGGTTACACCGTACATCTGCTCAACAGCCACTTTGATTTCTATTTTGTTGGCTTTGTAGTCTACAACAAATCCGTACTTACCTTTTTCGTTCAAGGCTGATACTTTTTCGGTAACTAAAGGTTTTTTAAGAACACTCATTTTCTGTTACTTCAATAAGTTTTCAATTATTTCAACTGAGCTTTCACTCAAAAGCAAGCTTTCAGCATTCAGCACATCATATGTATTCAATGCATTTGCTGTGATCACTTTAGTATTCTGGATATTTCTTCCAGACAAAAGAACATTAGTATCATGTTCTCCTACAACGATAAGAGTTTTCTTACCAGACAATGACAAACCGTCAATCATCTTTTTATACTCTTTAGTTCTAGGGGCATCGAAAGTAAAGTCTTCCAAAATCAAAAGATTGTTATCTTTTGCTTTGTATGCTAAAGCTGATTTACGAGCTAAAACTTTAAGTTTTTTATTCAACTTGAAGTGATAATCTCTAGGCTCAGGACCGAATACTCTACCACCGCCTCTAAAGACTGGTGACTTAATACTACCAGCTCTCGCTGTACCTGTACCTTTTTGCTTTTTAATTTTTCT
Source organism: uncultured Roseivirga sp. (assembly GCA_963977345.1). Taxonomy (GTDB): domain Bacteria; phylum Bacteroidota; class Bacteroidia; order Cytophagales; family Cyclobacteriaceae; genus Roseivirga. The sequence continues at coordinate 11,435 of CAXBPM010000062.1, read as the reverse complement.
GGTAGAACCAGCAATCTCTGCTCTCTGCTTAGACTTGTGCGTTCCTTGTCTTTGGTTAGCCAAGTACTGCTTTACGTCTAAGTAAATCGCGTGATCATTCGGTTCAATACCGAAGATGTCGCCTGAAAGCGTTACTTTTCTTCCAGTGTCTTCGCCACTATTTTTTAGTACTGCAATCTCCATCTTCTTATTTCTCTAGGATTACGGTTGAATTTTTCGCACCAGGAATAGATCCACTGATTACAATCAGGTTCTTTTCTGGTACCACTTTCATTACGCGCAGGTTGATTACTGTCACTCTATCTCCGCCCATTCTTCCAGCCATACGAGTACCTTTAAATACTCTTGCAGGGTAAGAAGCTCCACCAACGGAACCAGGTGCTCTCAATCTGTTGTGCTGACCGTGTGTTGCTTGTCCAACCCCACCAAATCCGTGTCTTTTTACAACACCTTGAAAACCTTTACCTTTTGAAGTACCAACAGCATCAACAAAATCGCCTTCTTTGAAGACATCGCCTACAACGATTTCGTTACCTAATGCTACTTGACCTTCAAATTCTTCGCGAAAATTTCGGAACTCAACAACAGCTCTCTTTGGAGTAGTATTCGCCTTAGCGAAGTGACCCTTCAATGCTTTAGGAGTGTTTTTCTCCTTACGCTCTCCAAAAGCAAGCTGTACAGCTGTATACCCGTCTGTTCCCTCATTTTTTACTTGCGTTATTACGCAAGGACCAGCCTCTATCACTGTGCATGCGACACTACGTCCATCGGCACTGTAAATGCTAGTCATTCCGATTTTTTTTCCGATTATTCCAGACATCTTTTTAATTCATTTTGAACCCCATAAATCCGAGGCTCCCGTGAAACGGATTGCAAAGATAGAGAATTAATTTTCTGCTACAAACTCTAGATTTGAAATTTCGATAATAAATTCTCTCAATTTCAAGTCGTTAACAACGACTAGCTTTCTTTGCATAAAAAAGAGGCTTGCCAAAAAGGCCAGCCTCTTATATTCTGTATCTTAATTAAGTACTTATACTTTGATCTCAACATCAACACCACTAGGAAGCTCAAGCTTCATTAGGGCATCTACTGTCTTAGCACTGCTAGAATAAATATCTACCAATCGCTTGTAGGTACAAAGTTGAAATTGCTCACGCGCTTTTTTGTTTACGTGTGGAGATTTCAATACTGTAAATTTCTCTTTTACTGTTGGTAACGGAATTGGTCCGCTAACAATAGCGCCAGTTGTCTTTACAGCTCTTACGATTTTCTCTGATGACTTATCCACCAAGTTGTGATCGTATGACTTTAATTTGATTCTTATCTTCTGTGTCATTATTCTAAAATTTACAGATTATTCTCCTTTGGATTTTTTGATCACTTCTTCTGCAATGCCATTAGGCACGATGTCATAATGTGAGAATGTCAAAGCAGCCGTAGCACGGCCAGAAGACATTGTTCTCAAATCAGTAACATAACCGAAAAGTTCAGAAAGTGGAACGTTGGCTTTTACAACTGTAGAAGTACCTTTCGTATCCATACCTTTCATCATACCTCTTCTTCTGTTCAAGTCACCAGTAAGAGAGCCAGTATACTCATCAGGTGTAACTACATCTACTGACATGATTGGCTCCAATATTTTTGGACCCGCTTGTTTACCAGCAGCTTTAAAGCCCATTCTGGCAGCAAGTTCAAAAGAAAGTGCATCTGAATCCACATCGTGGAATGATCCGTGGAACAATCTAACTTTCATGTCCTCAACAGGGTATCCTGCCAAAGGTCCATTCTTCATTGCTGAAGTAAAACCTTTTTCGATAGCGGGAATAAATTCCTTAGGAATAATACCACCCACAATTTTGTTTTCAAACTGCAAACCTTTTCCAACGAAATCTTCGTCTTTTGGACCAATTTCGAAAGAGATATCGGCAAATTTACCTCTACCACCAGACTGCTTCTTGTAAACTTCTTTGTGTATAACCGACTTGGTAAGTGCTTCTTTGTAAGCCACCTGAGGCGCTCCTTGATTCACTTCCACTTTGAATTCTCTTCTCATACGATCCATGATGATGTCTAGGTGAAGCTCACCCATACCTCTTAGAATCGTTTGACCAGTTTCTTCGTCAGTGTTTACTGTCAACGTTGGATCTTCTTCTACTAGTTTGGCAATTGCCATACCTAGCTTATCTACATCTGCTTGAGTTTTTGGCTCAATAGCATAACCAATTACTGGCTCAGGGAAATCCATTGATTCAAGAACAATCTTATGTTTCTCGTCACAAAGCGTATCTCCTGTTTTAATATCCTTAAAACCTACAACAGCAGCGATATCACCAGCTTGAAGCTGATCAATAGCGTTTTGCTTGTTTGCGTGCATTTGGAAGATTCTAGAGATACGTTCTTTCTTTCCTGTTCTTGTATTGAATACATATGAACCTGAATCAAGCGTACCTGCATATGATCTAACGAAGCACAAACGACCTACAAATGGATCAGTAGCAATCTTAAATGCCAAAGCAGTAAACGGCTCTGTTGCAGATGGCTTTCTAAAAGTAGGCTCTTCTGTATCTGGATCAATTCCTTCTACATTCTCTCTATCAAGAGGAGAAGGAAGTAATTCCATTACATAGTTCAACATTGACTGAACACCTTTGTTTTTAAAGGCAGAACCACACAACATTGGAACAAAAGCTAGATCGATAGTCGCAGCTCTTAAAGCTTTGATAATCTCATCCCTAGAGATTGACTCTGGATCTTCGAAATACTTTTCTAAAAGTGTCTCGTCATATTCAGCAACAGCCTCTAATAAATGCTCTCTATATTCCGCCACTTCCTCAAGCATATCCGCTGGAATCTCGATTTCAGTATAGGTCATCCCTAAATCTTCCTCGTTCCAAACAATAGCCTTATTCTCTACCAAATCAACAACACCTCTAAAAGTGTCTTCTGCTCCGATAGGTAATTGAAGAGGTACAGCTTTAGTACCCAACATTTCTTTCACTTGCTTACACACGTTCAAGAAGTCAGCACCAGACCTGTCCATTTTATTCACGAAACCTAAACGAGATACTTTATAGTTATCCGCAAGTCTCCAGTTAGTTTCTGATTGAGGCTCAACACCATCAACAGCAGAAAAAAGGAACACCAAACCATCAAGAACTCTTAGGGAACGATTTACCTCTACGGTAAAATCTACGTGACCTGGAGTATCAATAATGTTGATGTGATATTGTTCGTCTTTGTATGGCCAGAATACAGTAGTAGCAGCGGAGGTAATTGTAATCCCTCTTTCTTGCTCCTGCTCCATCCAGTCCATTGTAGCTGCACCATCGTGAACCTCACCAAGTTTGTGAGAAACACCAGTGTAGTACAAAACTCTTTCGGTAGTCGTTGTTTTACCCGCATCAATGTGCGCAGCGATACCGATATTTCTTGTCAATCTTAAATCTCTTGCCATTATATCTTAAGGATTAAAATCTAAAGTGTGAGAATGCCTTGTTTGCATCGGCCATTCTATGAGTGTCGTCTTTTTTCTTGACGGCAGCACCTTCTCCTTTTGATCCAGCAAGAATTTCAGCAGCCAAACGATCTTTCATCGTTTTCTCGCCTCTTTTTCTAGCATAAGAAATCATCCACTTGATACCCAGTGAAGTTTTTCTAGCCGGCCTCACTTCAGTTGGTACCTGAAATGTTGCTCCACCTACTCTACGGCTTTTTACTTCGACTGAAGGCATGATGTTAGTCAATGCTTTCTTCCAAGTCTCAAGACCATTCTCACCACCTTTCTTCTCAACGATCTCGATCGCATCATAGAAAATGTTGTAGGCAATACTCTTCTTCCCGTCAACCATTAAGTAGTTCACAAACTTTGTTACCAAAGTATCATGGAACTTAGGGTCAGGAAGAATATATCTCTTCTTTGGTTTAGCTTTTCTCATTTTTTAAAAATTCTATTTTTTAGCTGCTTTAGGGCGTTTTGCGCCATATTTCGATCTACGTTGAGTACGACCACTCACACCTGCGGTATCTAATGCACCTCTAATGATGTGGTATCTTACACCTGGAAGATCTTTTACTCTTCCTCCTCTAATCAAGACGATTGAGTGTTCTTGAAGATTGTGACCTTCACCTGGGATGTATGCGTTTACCTCCTTACCGTTAGTCAACCTTACTCTTGCTACTTTTCTCATAGCTGAGTTTGGCTTCTTAGGCGTGGTAGTGTAAACCCTTGTACAAACCCCTCTTCTTTGCGGGCAGCTATCCAGAGCAGGAGATTTTGACTTAGAAGTCAATTTCTTTCTGCCCTTTCTTACTAGTTGTTGTATAGTAGGCATTTACAATTATTTTTTAGATTTTATTTCCCTATGTACAAATTTAGGACTGCAAAGGTAACAAAAGAAGTTCTCAGAACAAACACATCAGATTAAATAAAATCGAACATGTAACCTCCTAAGTTCCACTCTAAAGCACTCTTTGCTATTCCCATCACAGAATGACTAAAAAACCCATTCTATCTGACCGTTTTCACAGCCAATTTTCACCTAAAAAGCCCCAATCTCTCGAATGGGGCTTTTATTAAATATTTAAAAGTATATGCGCATTAAGCCTCTCCTATTGTACCTCCAAAATTCATTGGGAATTTTGGAGCTTCTTCGGATTGGGTAATGGTACCAAAATGACTTTCGAATTTATCGATATTATCCTTTAGTGCCATCAACAACCTTTTGGCATGCTCTGGTGTAATGATAATTCTCGATTTAACTTTCGCCTTTGGTACCCCCGGCATCATTTTGATAAAATCAATCACAAATTCACTGTTCGAATGAGCGATCATTGCCAAGTTCACATATTGGCCTTCCGCAACTTCTTCGGAAAGCTCAATATTGATTTGGTTCTGATTCTTTTGATCTTTATCCTCAGCCATGGCTTAGTACTCTACTTCTTGTTCTTCTGATTCTGATCTGTTGTAAGCTGCTTTCGCTGCTTGCAACCTCTCGTAAGCTTCTTTGTTTCCAACGATAAGGTCTTCGTATTCTCTCAAACCTGTACCTGCTGGGATCAAGTGACCCACGATTACGTTTTCCTTCAAGCCTTTCAAATGATCTGCTTTACCTCTAATAGAAGCTTCACTTAGCACTTTAGTAGTCTCTTGGAATGATGCTGCAGAAATGAAACTTTCAGTTCCTAATGAAGCTTGAGTGATACCTTGAAGTTTCGGTTGTGAAACTGCTGGTTGTGCATCTCTTACTTCTGCCAACTTCATGTCTTTTCTTCTCAAAGAAGAGTTTTCATCTCTCAATTGACGAGGAGTAACAATCTGACCTTGTTTTAGGTTTGAAGAATCACCTGCTTCAGCCACTACCTTCATGTCTAGCATTGCATCGTTCTCTTCTCTGAAGAGGAATTTATCAACTACTTGACCAGGAAGGAAACTAGTGTCACCAGCATCCATGATCTCAACCTTCTGCATCATTTGCTTCACGATTACTTCGATGTGCTTATCATTGATCTTCACACCTTGTAATCTATATACTTCCTGAATTTCATTCACTAAATATTCTTGAACCGCTGTTGGGCCTTGAATATTCAAAATGTCATTTGGAGTAATTGCACCATCAGATAAAGAATAACCTGCTCTTACAAAGTCATTGTCTTGTACAAGAATGTGCTTAGACAATGGCACCATGTATTTCTTCTTCACTCCATCTTTAGATTCGATGAAGATTTCTCGGTTACCTCTCTTAATTCCACCGTAAGTAACAACACCGTCAATTTCTGACACTACTGCTGGGTTAGATGGGTTTCTAGCTTCAAACAATTCCGTTACTCTTGGTAGACCCCCAGTAATATCTCGAGATTTACCCATCGTTCTAGGGATTTTAGCAAGTGGCTGACCCACTTTAACTTTATCACCAGCATCTACTGCCAAGTGAGCTCCCACTGGAATGTTATAGGACTTAGTATCGTTTTTAGAGTTTACAACAACCGCTGGGTTTTTAGTCTTATCTCTGGTGTCAGTGATAACCTTTTCCCTGTGTCCTGTTTGCTCATCAAACTCCTCTTTAAATGTAATACCTTCTTCAATGGCATCGAATTCTACTTTACCATCGAATTCTGAAAGAATTACAGCATTGTATGGATCCCACTTACAAAGTTGCTGACCTTTCTCAACCTTATCTCCTTCTTTAACATCAAGAGTTGCTCCGTAAGGAACATGGTTTGAGATCACTACTTTGTTAGTTTTTGGGTCAACGATCTGGATTTCACCAGTACGTCCCATTACCATTTCTATTTTGTTACCATCGTTATCGGTAGTTGGAAGTGACCTAAGCTCTTCGAACCTAATTACACCATCAAACTTAGCTTTAACTGTTGCATCAACTGCAATGTTAGAAGCTGTACCCCCAACGTGGAATGTTCTCAATGTAAGCTGAGTTCCTGGCTCACCAATTGACTGTGCAGCAATTACACCTACAGCCTCGCCTTTTTGTACCATGTTAGAAGTAGATAAGTTTCTACCATAACATTTCGCACAAATACCACGCTTGGTTTCGCAAGTCAATACAGACCTAATTTCTACATCATCAATAGCAGTTTCGTCAATACGAGCTGTTACTTCTTCAGTAAACTCTTGTCCAGCTGAGATTATTAATTCCTCAGAGATTGGATCAAAAATATCGTGTACAGAAACCCTACCTAAAATTCTTTCAGATAAAGATTCAACCACATCTTCGTTGTCTTTCAAAGCAGATACAGTTAAACCTCTTAAGGTTCCACAATCTTCTTCGTTAACAACTGCATCTTGCGCTACATCCACCAAACGTCTAGTCAAGTAACCAGCATCGGCAGTTTTAAGGGCAGTATCGGCCAAACCTTTACGAGCACCGTGGGTAGAAATAAAGTACTCAAGTACATCTAGTCCTTCCTTAAAGTTAGATAGAATTGGGTTTTCAATAATGGCTCCTACAGAACCAGCAAGGTTCTTTTGTGGTTTTGCCATCAAACCTCTCATTCCACCTAGCTGACGAATTTGCTCTCTTGAACCCCTGGCTCCAGAGTGCATCATCATATAGATAGAGTTGAAGCCTTGATTATCTTCTTCCATCTCGTTCATCAAGTCATTGGTCAACTTAGTGTTAACCCTTGTCCAGATGTCGATAACTTGGTTATAACGCTCGTTATCTGTAATCAGACCCATAAGGTAGTTTTGCCATACAGCTTCCACTTCCTCTTTAGCTCCTAATACTAATTCTTCTTTATGTTCTGGAATGTGAATATCATTCAATCCCATTGAAAGACCACCTTTGTATGCCATTTGGAAACCAAGTTCTTTGATATCATCAAGGAATTGGGCCGTTCTGGCTACACCAGAAATAGCGAATACACTAGCAATAATCTTTTGAAGCTTCTTCTTCGTCAATAACTCATTTACATAACCTACTTCAGTAGGTACAGCTTGGTTAAATAGAATACGACCAGCAACAGTTTCGATAATTTTATCAACTAAAACTTCTCCTTCTCTTACTTGGGTTTTCACATGAATGTAAGCGTGCTTAGATACTTTACCTTCATTCATTGCTATAATCACCTCTTCGGAACTATAGAAACGCATTCCTTCGCCATCTACTTTGAAATCTTCAGTAGACCTTCTGCCTTTGGTTACATAATACAGACCCAAAACCATGTCTTGAGAAGGTACAGTTACCGGAGCTCCGTTGGCTGGGTTAAGAATGTTGTGAGAAGAAAGCATTAGTGTTGAGGCTTCCAAAACTGCTTCGTGCCCTAGTGGTACGTGAACAGCCATTTGGTCACCATCAAAATCAGCGTTAAATGCTGTACATACTAATGGGTGCAATTGAATTGCTTTTCCTTCAATCAATTTTGGTTGGAAAGCCTGGATACCCAACCTGTGCAATGTAGGAGCACGGTTAAGCAATACAGGGTGCCCTTTCAATACGTTCTCAAGGATATCCCAAACCACAGGATCTTTACGATCCACTATTTTCTTGGCAGACTTCACAGTCTTAACAATACCTCTCTCAATCAGTTTTCTGATAATGAATGGTTTGAAAAGTTCGGCAGCCATATTCTTTGGCAAACCACATTCGTGAAGTTTCAACTCTGGTCCTACTACAATTACAGAACGACCTGAGTAATCTACCCTTTTTCCTAGCAAGTTCTGACGGAAACGTCCTTGCTTACCTTTAAGCATATCACTCAAAGATTTTAGGGCACGGTTACCATCTGAACGTACAGCATTTACTTTTCTCGAGTTATCGAAAAGAGAATCTACTGCTTCCTGAAGCATCCTTTTTTCGTTACGAAGGATTACTTCTGGTGCTTTAATATCAATTAATCTCTTAAGACGATTATTTCTAATAATAACCCTTCTGTAAAGATCATTCAAATCTGATGTTGCAAAACGACCACCATCTAGAGGCACTAACGGTCTCAATTCTGGTGGAATTACAGGTACCATTTTGATAATCATCCACTGAGGACGGTTTTCAATTCTAGTCCTTGCATCACGGAATGCTTCAACAACTTTCAACCTTTTTAAAGCTTCTGCTTTTCTTTGTTGAGAAGTATCTGTTGCAGCTTGGTGGCGAAGTGCATAAGAAAGTTCGTCAAGATCAATTCTTGCCAAAAGCATCTCTAATGAATCAGCACCCATCTTAGCGATGAATTTCTGTGGATCGTCATCATCCAACATCTGGTTTTCTCTTGGAAGTTTATCTAGGATATCTAGATACTCATCTTCAGTCAAGAAATCCATGTAGGCGATTCCATCCTCTTCTTTCATTCCCGCTTGGATTACTACATAACGTTCGTAGTAAATAATCTGATCAAGCTTTTTAGTAGGAAGACCAAGAAGGTAACCAATCTTGTTAGGCAATGATTTGAAGTACCAAATATGAGCTACAGGCACTACCAATTCGATATGGCCCATGCGCTCTCTTCTTACCTTTTTCTCGGTAACTTCAACCCCACATCTATCGCAGATAATACCTTTATATCTGATCCTTTTATATTTCCCACAATGACATTCCCAATCCTTTACAGGCCCGAATATTCTTTCACAGAATAAACCGCCCATTTCTGGTTTGTATGTTCTATAGTTTATCGTTTCCGGTTGTGTAACCTCACCATGAGAACTCTCAAGGATTGATTCCGGAGAAGCTAAGCTTATAGTGACTTTATTAAAGTCATTGTTAAGTTTTCTATTCTTTTTAAATGCCATAGCTTTTGTATTCTAATTTATAGACCGAAGTCCGTTTAAGAATTAGTCAAGTGTAATTTCAAGTGCCAAACCTCTAAGTTCGTGAACCAATACGTTGAATGATTCAGGAATATTTGGTTTAGGAATGTTCTCGCCTTTCACGATGGCTTCGTAGGCTTTCGCTCTACCAATCACGTCATCGGATTTAACGGTTAGAATTTCCTGCAACACATGAGATGCGCCAAAGGCCTCGAGAGCCCAAACCTCCATCTCACCAAAACGCTGACCACCAAACTGGGCTTTACCACCCAATGGTTGTTGAGTAATGAGAGAGTAAGGTCCGATAGAACGCGCGTGCATTTTATCGTCAACCAAGTGACCTAGTTTCAGCATGTAAGCAATACCTACTGTAACCGGTTGGTCAAATTTTACACCAGACAAACCATCGTATAGATAAGCACGACCAGCATCTGGCAATCCAGCCTCAGCTAATTCTGCCTGAACTTCTTCCATGGTAGCTCCATCAAAAATTGGAGTAGCATATTTTCTACCCAATTCTAATCCAGCCCATGCCAATACAGTTTCGTATATCTGACCAATGTTCATCCTTGAAGGTACACCAAGTGGATTCAATACAATATCCATTGGAGTTCCATCCTCTAGGAATGGCATATCTTCTTCTCTAACAATTCTGGCTACAACACCCTTGTTACCGTGACGACCCGCCATTTTATCACCTACTTTAAGCTTACGCTTTTTAGCGATGTAAACTTTGGCCAATTGCACGATCCCTGTTGGTAATTCATCACCTACTTCGATTGTGAAACGCTTACGTTTGAATTCGCCTGCAATTTCATTTCTCTTCAGTTGGTAATTTTTAACCATACGAACGATAATCTTGTTGGTCTTATCGTCAGTAGTCCAGTTATCAAGGTTCAAGTCAGAAATTAAGTTAACCTCTTCCTGAACGTTGTAGTTACTTTCGTCTCTGTATATATTCTTCTCAGGGAATATGTTTTCAGTAATGTTGGTTTTGTTGAATTTCACTCCTTTCGAAATGACCTCATCACCAAACTTATGTTTTACTCCTTGAGAAGTTTTTCCTTGTAGTAAAGAGAAGATTTTGTCAATCATCTCATTTCTCACAACAGTCAAATCTTTGCTGTAATGAGCTTTCAATGTCAAGACTTCTTTCTTCGACTTTTCTCTAAGGTCTTTATCTTTCTTAGGTCTTGTAAACAACTTAGTGTCGATTACCACACCTTGAAGTGAAGGAGATGCTTTCAATGATGCATCTTTTACGTCACCCGCTTTATCTCCGAAAATTGCTCTTAAAAGCTTCTCTTCTGGAGTTGGATCCGTTTCACCTTTAGGGGTAATCTTACCAATTAGAATATCGCCTTCTTTGATTTCAGCTCCTACTCTGATGATACCATTCTCATCAAGGTTTTTCACTGCTTCCTCACTTACGTTTGGAATCTCAGAAGTCAATTCTTCTTCACCTCTTTTTGTATCTCTTACTTCAAGTTCGTATTCATCGATGTGAATTGAGGTGAACACGTCATCTCTTACCACTCTCTCTGAAATTACAATTGCATCCTCAAAGTTATATCCTTGCCAAGGCATGTAAGCTACTCTTAGGTTTTTACCTAAGGCTAACTCTCCATTTTGTGTAGAATATCCTTCGCAAAGCATTTGACCTTTTACAACTTTATCACCTTTCAATACGATTGGTGTAAGGTTAATAGAAGTGTCTTGGTTAGTTCTTCTAAACTTGATCAATTTGTACGTTTTGTACTCATTGTAGAAGTTCACCAATTCGTCTTCAGGACTTTGTTCGTACTTGATGATAATTTTATCAGCGTCAACATAATGCACAACGCCTGTTCCTTCTGCTATAACTAGCATTCTAGAATCTCTAGCAGCTCTGCCTTCCAAACCAGTTCCTACAATAGGAGCTTCTGGCTTCAATAAAGGCACTGCCTGACGTTGCATGTTTGATCCCATCAATGCCCTGTTCGCATCATCATGCTCTAGGAAAGGAATCAATGAAGCTGCAACAGATACAATCTGGTTAGGAGCAACATCCATGTAAGTAAGCTCTTTCGGCTCTACTACAGGGAAGTCTCCTTCAAACCTAGCTTTTACTTTATCGTTTATGAAAATCCCTTTGTCATCCAAAGGCGCATTCGCCTGTGCAATGTTGTGGGTATCT
>CAXBPM010000061.1:0-13585 GCA_963977345.1 uncultured Roseivirga sp. | reverse complement strand
CCAAATGTTTTCCTTTTTGTAATTTCTTGCTTGAAGAAAAGTACCCCCATGATCAAAACGAAAATCGGGGTTAGCGCATTGAGCACCCCCGTAACTCCACTCGGTAATTGAGTTTGACCTATGGCGAAAAGAAAAGCAGGCAAGAAGCTTCCAACCAAGCCAATAATGAAGAGTAGCTTCAAATGCTTGAAGGATAGCTTCCCTACTTTAGGGATGGAGACTGGAATTAAAAATAGACAAGCCATCAGAATGCGCAAAGCACCAACTTCACCTGCATTGAAAACCTCAAGGCCTCTTTTAATAAGGATAAAGGAACTTCCCCAAATCAGGGCAAGAAGGATAAGTAGCGTCCACGCTAAAACGTTCGTATTTTTCATTCAACCAAAGCATAAGCATCTTCGAACACTGTAGAAATCTCATCCAGAATATTAAATAATTCCTCTGGATTTTCAGATTCGACCAAGCGTGCTCTGTACGGCTTGAAGTTAGGTATTCCCCTGAAATAATTGGTGTAATGTCTTCGCATTTCAAAGATGCCTTGAAGCTCGTTTTTCCATTCTAGAGAAAACTGCAAATGCTTTTTGGCGGTCGCCACCCTAGTCTTCATATCTGGAGCAGCTAAATGCTCTCCTGTTTTCATGAAATGCTTGATTTCGTTGAAAATCCAAGGATAACCAATAGCAGCACGGCCAATCATAATGCCATCCAGCTCATAGCGATTCCTATAGTCCAATGCTTTTTCTGGAGAATCAATATCTCCATTTCCGAAGATCGGAATATGAATATCGGGATGATGTTTAACCTCAGCAATTTTAGTCCAATCGGCTTCGCCCTTGTACATCTGCGCACGGGTTCTGCCATGAATGGTCAAGGCTTGAATACCCACATCTTGCAGCCTTTTGGCCACTTCCAGAATTCTGATGGTGGAGTCATCCCAACCCAAACGGGTTTTTACGGTAACCGGCAAGCTCACTTGCTTCACAATTTCAGAAGTCATTTCCTGCATCTTGGGAATGTCTAGCAAAATGCCAGCACCAGCCCCTTTGCAAGCCACCTTCTTTACAGGGCAACCATAATTGATGTCTATAATTTCGGGCTGAGCCGCTTCGGCAATTGAAGCTGCCTCTCTCATCGACTCAATTTTATCTCCAAAAATCTGAATCCCAATAGGGCGTTCATAATCGTAGATGTCGAGTTTCTGCATACTTTTTTCAGCATTCCGAATTAAACCTTCAGAAGAAATAAACTCTGTATACATCAGATCTGCCCCGTTTTCTTTGCATACAGCCCTGAAAGGAGGATCACTTACGTCCTCCATCGGTGCTAATAACAACGGAAATTCACCTAATTCTATGTTCCCAATTTTAACCATGCCCATTTCGAAAAATCGCGTAAATTTACGTCATTATGGCGAGAATCGACAATGGGATTAATATTTCCTTGAGAGGGGAAAGAGTAGACGTAATTAAAGAACTCGAAGACGGAGAAATAACCACAGTTACTACCTACAACGAGAATCCCCTGAAGACTTTTTGGGTAGTATTTGGGCTTTTATTTGCTGGTTTTTTTGTTGGGCAATTTGTAGCGTCAATTGCCATACTAGTTTTCATAGTCGCCAATGGCGGTGGAATGGATGCTCTCGCAGACCCTGCTGCCATGTTCGAGCTGATAGGCCAATCGCCACTCCTTATTTCTCAATCGTTTTATACAATAGTGTTCACTTTTTTGGTGCCTTGGTTTTACATGAAAAACCTAGCGCGAAAGCCGATGAATGTTGTTTTTGGTGAATCCAAAACCGAATCTTTACCCTTAGCTTTAGCTGTTTTTGTTACCATCGCCTTTGTGTTTGTCAATGGTTTTATCATTGAATGGAATGAAAACATACAGCTTCCAGAGTTTATGGCAGGTTTTGAAAGACTCGCCCGCCAAATGGAGGATTCAATGAAGGAAACTACTGCGATGTTTACCACCTTCGATAGCTTCGGTACATTTCTATTGGCCTTCGTTGTGGTTGCTATTCTGCCTGGAATAGGTGAGGAACTTCTGTTCAGAGGCCTTTTGCAAAACTCATTGCACCGATGGTCGAAAAATGCACACATCGCCATTTGGGTTTCGGCATTCATATTTTCAGCCATCCACATGCAATTCTATGGCCTTTTCCCACGCATGGTACTTGGAGCTCTATTTGGCTATTTATATGTATGGTCTGGTAACCTTTGGTATCCTATTATAGCCCACATCACCAATAATGGCTTTGCGCTTATTATAGCTTATATGTATCAGGCCGAAGTAACAGAGATTAACCCTGACGAGCCTGACACAGTGCCTGGCTATGCTGGAATAGTTGCGCTGATAGTAGTTTCCTTTTTGCTGTTCGTATTCAGAAATCACTACCTTAAACCAAAATCATTAAGATGAGCAATTGGAACTCTGTTTTTAAAACCAGTATGCAGCACCAAGCCGAGATTGTAAAAGATGTATTGTTAGATAATAATATTGAGGCTGTCCTTCTCAATCAAAAGGACTCTTCATATCATTTCGGCAGTATGGAGGTTAAAGTGGAACAATCTAATGTGATTAAAGCGCTAAAGATTATTGGAGACTTGGACTTTAGCTAATTATGAGCAACCTCTTATTAAGAATTATCACTGGTGTTGTCGGAGTTTCTTTGATTATAGCAGGCATAGTATTTAGTTCATGGACCTTCGCCCTGATTTTTTTAGGCATCATGATCTTCACCCTCCGAGAATTTTATGGCTTGATAGTAGCCTCTGGCCATACTCCTTTTAAAATCTGGGGCTCGTTTTTTAGTGTTTGCCTCTTTATTTTGGCACACCTCACTTCAGCTGGGATCATCGACACCAAGTACCTCTGGATATTACCTTCTTTATTGGTCATCTGTTTTATGTTTGCGCTGTACAGACAAAAAACGCATCACCCCATTATTTCTTTAGGACTTACTCTATTTGGCGTAATCTATATCGCGTTCCCTCTGAGCATGTCTAATTTGATTGTGTTCAAAAACGAATCCTATCAATACGCCTTAATCATTGGGGTGCTTATAGCCCAATGGGCAAACGACTCTGGGGCCTACTTTGTAGGGAAGAGTAAGGGCAAAACAAAATTATTTGAAAGTGTTTCTCCTAACAAAACATGGGAAGGTACCATTGGCGGCACACTCATTTCCTTAGGTGTTATCTACATCTGGAGTTTATACTTTACCGACCTTACCACAATTGAGTGGCTGGGACTTTCAATAATCGTGAGTGTTTTTGGTAGTTATGGCGACCTAATTGAGTCATTATTTAAGCGCCATTTGGCCATTAAAGATTCTGGGAGCGTACTTCCAGGGCATGGCGGCTTTCTCGATAGATTTGATGGACTGCTGTTCGCACTTCCGTTCGTTACGCTATACTTGATGGTCGTCACATAATATCTTAAATAAGCATGAAGTATTAGGGCGTATTACCTTAAAATTTCATTAATTTTGCCCAAGTTTTTAAACAAAGATAGATTTCTCTATGGGTTACATTGAACCGGCTCCAATTAAGGATAAGGCTAATCCTTTCGAGTCAATGATGTCCAGATTCAACATTGCTGCTGAAGCACTCGGATTGGACGAGCAAGTATATAACGTGCTCAAATCTCCTTCAAAACAAGTCTCTGTGTCACTTCCAATCACTATGGATAATGGCTCTATTCGCGTTTTTGAAGGTCACAGGGTAATTCACTCGAATATCCTAGGGCCATCAAAAGGCGGTGTTAGATACGCCATGGACGTAAACATTGACGAAGTAAAGGCACTCGCTGCATGGATGACATGGAAGTGTGCCGTTGTAGACATCCCATATGGTGGTGCCAAAGGCGGCATCAAATGTAATCCGAGAGAGATGTCTGCTGGAGAAATTGAAAGATTAACTAGAGCATACACTAATGCCTTGCTTGATGTTTTCGGTCCAGACCGAGACATTCCTGCACCAGACATGGGAACAGGACCAAGAGAAATGGCTTGGATGATGGATGAGTTTTCTAGAGCACACGGTATGACAGTAAATGCCATGGTCACTGGGAAACCTTTAGTACTTGGTGGTTCACTGGGTAGAACTGAAGCTACAGGTCGTGGCGTAATGGTTTCTGCTTTAGCCGCTATGGAAAAGTTAAATATCAATCCTTATCATGCTACTGTAGCTGTTCAGGGTTTTGGTAATGTAGGATCTCATGCGGCTTTACTTCTTGAAGAAAGAGGCGCAACAGTGATTGCAGTAAGCGATATCTCTGGCGCATATTACAACGAAAAAGGAATTAATATTAAAGCAGCTGTTGCCTACCGCGATGGTAACAATGGCACATTAGAAGGCTTCAAAGGAGCTGAATTAATGGACAATGCTGCAGAATTGTTGATTCTGAAAGTAGATGTGCTTGTTCCTGCTGCTGTAGAGGATGTAATCCACTCTGGTAACGTTAACCAAGTACAAGCGAAACTTATTGTTGAAGGCGCTAACGGCCCAACTTCTGCTGAAGCGGATAAAATTATCAACGAAAAAGGCATTATGGTTGCTCCAGACATTTTAGCGAATGCTGGTGGTGTTACCGTATCGTACTTTGAGTGGGTACAAAACCGTTTGGGTTATAAGTGGACACGCGAAAGAGTAAACAGAAGATCTGATAGGATCATGAAAGACGCTTTCGACAAAGTACACGAAACATCGCTTAAGTATAATGTACCGATGCGTATTGCTGCCTACATTGTGGCGATTGATAAAGTTGCTTCTACCTATAAGTATAGAGGTGGTTTCTAACCAGAAAATTAGTTAATGAATATTCATAAAGAAGGAAGAGCACTGCTAGCAGTGCTCTTTTCCATATTACTAGGTTTAAATTTAGGGTTGTTCTTTTTACTGAACATCGCTTCTCACTGGACTGGAATTATTGGTGCAATAAGTCTAATTCTGTTTCTTTTCTTTCTTCAATTTTTCCGTAATCCATCACGTAAAATTGAGATCAATGAAAAGCATATTATAGCGCCAGCCGATGGTAAAGTAGTGGTGATTGAAAAGACCACGGAAGACGAATACTTTAGAGGGAAAGAAAGAATTCAGGTATCCATATTTATGTCGCCAATTAACGTGCACGTAAATAGAAACCCTGTCACTGGCCTGATCAAGTATTTCAAATACCATGAAGGCAAATATTTGGTGGCTTGGCACCCAAAATCAAGTACAGAAAACGAAAGGACTACACTTGTTTATGAAATTCATAAAGGAGTTGAGATTCTAATCCGTCAAATTGCTGGAGCAGCTGCGCGTAGAATTAAGTGCTACGTAAAAGAAAACCAGTCTGTCATTCAAGGCAAGGAGTTCGGATTTATCAAATTTGGCTCTAGAGTCGATCTTTTTTTACCGCTCGATGCAGTAGTAAAGGTAGAGATTGGACAAGTAACCCAGGGCGGACAAACCGTAATTGCAGAGTTGGCTTAAATTAAGCCCTCAATTATCCGCATTAACTTCTCTAAATGTAGCTGATCTACTTCATCAAAATCGTTGAGTTGGTCAGAGTCCACATCAAGAATTAAGTTGACTTCCCCGTTTTTCATAGCAGGTAATACGATTTCCGATTTGGAAGCAGAACTACAAGCAATGTGACCGGGGAATTCATCTACATTCTGAACAACAATGGTCTTTGCTGTTTCCCAGCTCGTTCCACAAACTCCTTTTCCTTTACGAATACGAGTACAAGCAATTGGCCCTTGGAAGGGGCCCAGCACCAATTCATCTTCTTTTACCAAGTAGAAGCCTACCCAAAAGAAGCCCATTCCATATTTTAAGGCCGAAGCAATGTTGGCCAAATTAGCCGTTTGATCAGGTTCACCAGTAACCAATGCTTCAATTTGCGGAATAAGCGTTTCGTATTTTTCTGCTTTGCTTAAATCGTTCGAGATGATAAGTTCTTCGGCCATAATTTTAATTCTGAATTGCGAATTTAAAAGAGAATTGTGTGAATGTTGGTTCCTTAATGTCGGTAAATTTTAAGCAGATCGGTTTGTAGCTGAAGTACTTCTTGCGGAGTGCCTTTTAGGTTTGGCGCCATAATGCCTTCATTGAATAATACTGGACATTCGAACACTCGGGCTTCGTCCCATAATCCCAAAGCCATCAAAGAATTGAGCAAGAAACTTCCCCCTTCCACCAAAACGGATTGCACTTTTCGCTCATGTAAATGGGCCAGCATATTTTGAAGAAAGTCTTTCTCTCCAATTTTAACGAGGTTGAGGTTCTCTCTTTCCTCATTCTTTTGTGTGTTATAAACGATAGTCGGCAAGTTTCCATCAAACAAGTTAAGGCCGGTGGATAAACGTAGATGCCTATCGATCACCAAGCGAAGCGGTGACTCACCATGCCAATCGCGAACATCAAGCCTGGGGTTGTCATATTGAGCCGTATTCGTACCCACTAAAATGGCATCTTCTTCAGCCCGCCATTGGTGCACCATCATTCTCGATTGTTCACTGCTGATCCATTTGCTATCAAAATTATTTCGAGCAATAAAACCGTCTGCCGTTTGCGCCCATTTCAGTAAAATATAGGGGCGTTTTTTTTCAATCATGGTGAAAAATCTGCGATTCAGGTTTCTCGCCCCTTCTTCCAAAACTCCAGTGCTCACTTCTATTCCAGCATCTTTAAGTTTCTGGACACCCTTGCCTCCAACAAGCGGATTGGTATCCATCGAGGCAATCACCACTTTCTTTACCTTTTTGGTTACTAATAAATCGGCACAAGGCGGAGTTTTACCAAAGTGTGCACATGGTTCAAGGGTAACATAACAAGTGCTTTCAGGAAGTAGGTCAGGGTTCGTTACGGAGTTGACCGCATTTACTTCAGCATGTGGACCGCCATACTTTTGGTGATAGCCTTCACCAATGATTTTATTATTATGGACGATAACGCAGCCCACCATGGGGTTCGGACTGACATGACCTCGCCCCAATTCGGCTAAATCTAGCGCCCGCTGCATCCATTTTAAATCTTGCTTATCCTCCACCCGCGCAATTTAGTGAATGCGATATACTATTCCTTGTCCCTTATTCAATTGGAAGAGGCACCACATCTAAAAACTCACCAATCTCACTCACAAACAAATCCTTCTCACTACTTTTGCTTATGCCTTTTGAAAAACCGAAAGCCAAAATTCAGTCCATTACTAAAGAACTGAAGGCCATTTATGATGAACGTGAAGCCACCAACATGGCCCACTTACTTCTGGGTCATTTCTATGGTTTAGATCGAATGGCGATCATTTTGAATGATGAGTTTTCGTTGGTTGAAAATTCTGAACAGAGCTTGGTAAAAGCGATTGATGAGTTAAAGCAGCAAAAGCCTATTCAGCATATTTTAGGAAGCATAGAGTTTTATGGCTGTGAACTCAAGGTGGATGAACGGGCTTTGATTCCCCGACCAGAAACCGAAGAATTGGTGGATTGGATTGTGACGGAGAATATTCTTGACACTCCGTCCATTGTTGATATTGGTACTGGAACAGGCTGTATTCCAATTGCGCTAAAGAAGGCCATACCAAAATCCAAAATAGCTGCTGTTGATATAAGTAAAGAGGCTCTCACATTAGCACAAACGAATGCCAAACAAAATGGAGTTGAAGTCGATTTTCTGCATCTAGATATTCTGGAAAACAACTTTCCTTTTGATCAGTTGGATATAGTGGTCAGTAACCCACCCTACATTCCTGAAAGTGATAAGGCCGAAATGAGCTCGAATGTATTATCCTTCGAACCGCATTTGGCACTCTTTGTTGAAAACCACGATCCTTTGATTTTCTATAGAAGAATAGCCGAGTTGGCCTTTCAACATTTGAAGATTGGCGGAATACTCTATTTCGAGATTCATGAAAGATTTGGGAAGGAAATGATTAAACTGGTGGAAGACATTGGCTTTACTAAAGTGCTCCTCAAAAAAGACTTACAAGGAAAAGACAGAATGCTACAGGCACAAAAACATTCGAAATGAAAAAATTGATTCTATTACACGGTGCACTTGGTAGCACCTCAATGTTCGAAGACTTAACAAATAAGCTAAAAGGCGATTTTGAAGTACATACTTTCAATTTCTCTGGGCATGGCGGTGCGCCCGTGAATGAAGAAGGCTTTGGAATCGAAGTTTTTGCTGAAGAACTCCAAGCTTTTATCAGCAAGAACAAATTGGAAGGCGCAGATATTTTTGGATACAGCATGGGCGGCTATGTGGCACTTTACTTGGCTGCTTCTCAACCAGATTTGATAGGCGAAATTGTCACCCTTGGCACTCAATTGACCTGGACAGCCGAAGGCGCAGAAGAAGAAACTGCCCGTTTGAACCCAGCGCTAATGAAAGAGAAAGTGCCGCAATATGCTGCTCTTTTGAAAGAGCGTCATGGTAAGAAGCAATGGAAACAGGTGATTTGGCAAACCGCAGGAATGATGCTAGAACTGGGCGATGAGCCATTGCTCAACATGGAAAATCTTCCTTTAATCACCAATCAAGTTATTATTCTCTTGGGTGCTGACGATAATATGGTAAGCAAAGAAGAAAGCGAAAATGTGTCTACAATTCTTCCCAACGGAAAGTTTTTTTCTATTCCCAATATGCCTCATCCTTTAGAGAAAGTAGATTTAGACACCTTATGTGAAAATTTAAAGGAATGCTTGGTTTAAGTAGAGAATAAGAAATAGGCTTATATCTTTAGAGTTTATTTCTAATCTAGATATAAGCTGGATATGCTCCAATCTAAGGCAACCTACTCCGTTTTTTTCTTTCTTGCTGTTTTCATGTTGCTCGCTTTCTCTTGTAGCAATGAGAAAGAATCAGAAACAGGCCTTACCGCCATTAATTTGGTAGAAGCCTACAGCAATGCTGCACCGATCAATATGAGTGATTTTGCCTCAGATATTGAATATATTCGATTAGAGACAGGCGAAGGGGCTTTTTATAAATGGTTCTTCCTCAAAACTACACTTGGAGACTCAGTCATTCTAATGAAATCTACTAATCGGATATCGCTGTTTGACCGGAAAACAGGAACTTACCTCAGAGATATTGGCCGCAAAGGAGACGACCCTGAAGGCTTTTCTAATGCAATGACTGGGCTTGGTGTCAATACAAAAAACAAAACGGTTTA
Organism: uncultured Roseivirga sp.; assembly: GCA_963977345.1. Classification (GTDB taxonomy): domain Bacteria; phylum Bacteroidota; class Bacteroidia; order Cytophagales; family Cyclobacteriaceae; genus Roseivirga. The sequence goes on along the minus strand of CAXBPM010000061.1, from coordinate 4,420 downwards.
CGCCAAAGGAAAGCGTTTTGATTTGTATGAATACTCTTTAGATGAAGGGCTTTTAGTAAAAAAGATTCCAGGACCTAAAATCGAGGCGCTCGAAGCCACTTTGAATTCAGGTTCATTTACCGATGTCAGTTTAATTACTAGTTACGGGATCATCAAGGATGGATTAATTGCAGGTTATTTTATGAACATGAAAGGTGATGAACCATATAAGTTGGTGGTGTATGACATCAATGGTGAGATCCTAAATTTATACCCAAATTACCTGAGTTATGAGAAACAAGGCATATCGATTCGTGTTGAGTACACAGATTTCCACAACTACAACAATGGATTATTCTTCAAAGAAAATTTTAACGACACCGTTTTTAACGTAGGTGTTGACACTTTACAACCTGTACTTCTTTATGAATTGGGAAAATACAGTCCTCCCTATGCAGAACAAGAAAGCATGAGTGACGAGAAAAAAAACGAATATATGTTTGTTCGTAATACCCTGCAAAGCCCAGACTTTGTATTCTATAATGTTGCCTTTAAAGAACAATTCGCCTACGGCTATTACAATCGAAAGACGAAAGAGGCTCTTCTCTCCGATCCATCAACAAGTAATAGCAAAACTGGCTACACGAACGACATTGATAATTTTGTGCCTTTTTATCCCACTTCAATCAATGCAAAGGGTGAGATGTTGGGCCTAATCACGGCCGAAGAAGTGTACGAATGGTTCCAAGACAACCCCGACAAAATCGCTTCTCTTCCTAAAAACCTTCAGGCACTGCAAAATATCGAACCCGAAGACAATCCAATCATCATGATTGCCAAGCTAAAGTAGAGTACCCCAAAAGTTCCTTCTACTATTTTTATAGAAGCATTACTATTTTCTTAGTTTATTTACTATGTTTATAGTATGAAAGAACTTACTAAGGCGGAAGAAAGGATAATGCAGTTGCTTTGGCAGCTAGAAAAGGCCTTTACTCGTGAAATTCTGGATCAATTTGAAGGCACACCACCCCCAAGCTACACTACCGTGGCTACCGTACTCACTGTACTCGAACAAAAAGGCTTTGTCGATTTTGAGAAGCTCGGTAACAGCAAACGCTACTATCCCCTAGTCAGTAAAGAGGCCTACAGTGAATTTGCTTTGAGCAATGTGGTAGGGAAATATTTCGAAGGCTCTTTAAGTAAACTCGTTTCCTTCTTTACCGAAAAGAAAGACATTGACCTGAAGGAGCTCGATGAGATCATTGATGTAATTGAGAAAAATAAAGAACAGAAATGATGTGGAACCCTATTCTTATCTGGAGCCTAAAAGTGGGCTTATTATTAAGCCTCTTGTATGGTGTTTATTTCTTCTTGTTCCGAAATAATACGCAGTTTCAATTGAAGCGAGTATTGCTCTTTTCAGTTTTGGTCGCTGCCCTAGCTTGGCCAGTGATAAAGTTCAGTGCCAGCGAAAAGCCTGTCTCCAATACTCAGGTGTTTCAAAAGCTTGATGAATCATTGATTTCTCCGATAGCTGAATTTTCTCCAAAAACAATTGAAACTGGTGAAGTCCAAATGACCGAAACTTCCAAAATGACCAGCGCTCCAGATATTATTTGGTGGGTGTATTTAACAGGGGTGGCTATAAGCCTTTTAGTGTTCTTTAGTGAATTAGTAAAACTCACCTATTGGCGATTAACAGGTACGGAAATGCGAGATTTAGGCAAGAACGTGATAAGCCATCCCTCAGTGAAGTACCCTTTCTCCTTCTGGAAATGGATTTTCATTCCTGAGTCAGTCGATTATTCTGAATCCGAATGGATCGTTATTCAGGAACACGAAAACCTGCATTTAAATCAAAAACACACGGTTGATATTCTTTGCTCTGCCTTGGCTCAATGTGCGCTTTGGTACCATCCGGCAATCTATCTTTTTCAAAAAGGAATGAAGTCCAACCATGAGGCTTTGGCAGATTCCGCAGTATTGAAATCCACCAATTTTGGACGTTATACTGAAATTTTATTGGCCCTGAGTTTAAGAACCAGCTCGGTAACACTTGGGCATTCTTTCGCATTGATTTCCTCACTTTCTAAACGACTTAAAGTTATGAAACTCAAAAAAACATCGAAACGAAGCAGCTATGCTTCGCTCATTTCCTTTGCTGTGTTGGCTTTGGTTATCGCCAGTCAAACGGTGACTTATGGACAGAACAAGAATAGCAATGATAACCAAGCCCTTAAAATGTCTGATTTATGGGTAGCCTCAAGTGGCCAAGGAAGTCAACCACATTATGGGAAAGTAATAGTTGATAAAAGCGGTAAATCACCAGATGCATGGGTGTCATTAAAGCCTCAACATTTCATCTTTCCAGTAGTATTTCTGGATAAGCATCAGAAGTTAATAGATACCTTCTTAACCTCAATTCAGAATGAAAATCCAGAGGAGGAAGTAAGGTTACAGATTGCTCTGAACACTGAAAAAAACTTGAAGTTTGATAATATGTATGAGCATTATGAGCCAGCGCCCAACAGGTCTGAATTGAATATTGAGCTTACTGTGGAGGATCGGTTGGCCATGTTTGAGCTAACAACGGCTTGGGTAAAAGAAAATGTGCATCAAGCCTACCCAGACTATCCTATGCCATTGGAAATGCAGTTTGTTACGAATAAATACTTGGTGATTCGACCTTATACCTTCAACCCTGCAGATACAATTCGAAATAAAAAGGATGTTGTTATACCTAATCCTGTGACGAGAACCGCTCAGCCTGTTGGCGGTTTAGATAGATTTTTGAAAAATGTAGTAACCGATGTTAAAGGGGCTGAATCTTTGAAGAAAGAGGATTTGCCAGATAAGATTGAATTTAAGTTTCAGGTGAGTCGTACGGGCTATATTTCTCAACTGTCCCTTGAAAGTAACGTGAAGCAAAATCACAATGAGGATGATGTATATGCTTTATTAAAACAGCTTCACGACAACATAATGACGGTGTCAAATCTTTACAGCTGGGACCCTAGCCTTGAGAAAGGGAAGGAAGTTTCCTCTTGGGTAACCATCGAAATACCAAAATCACTTTTGTAGTTCTAATCTTTGAATCGACTAGCGTGAAAAATGAAATTTTAATTTGGAGTCTCAAATCTGGTTTGGTGTTAAGCCTCTTATTTGCGGCCTATCATTTCCTATTCCGGAATAACACCCAGTTTCGGCTTAAGCGACTATTGTTGTTATCTGTTTTAGCGACTGCTTTGGCCTGGCCTTTGATCAAGTTTGAACTTAAACAAGTGTCGACTCCGAGCACCCATGTTTTTCAAAAACTGGATGAATCATTAGCGCCATCAATGGATGAAAGCACTTCTACCATTATAGAAACCAACAAACCAGAAAGGCTAACATCAACATCTTCCTATAGTGGTTCTCAAATTATTTGGTGGGTATATTTAACAGGAGTGGCCATAAGTCTTTTAGTGTTCTTTAGTGAGTTAGTAAAGCTCACCTATTGGCGATTAACGGGGACGGAAATGCGAGATCTAGGCAAGAACGTGATCAGCCATCCTTCAGTGAAGTACCCTTTCTCTTTCTGGAAATGGATTTTCATTCCCGAGTCAGTAGACTATTCTGAATCCGAATGGATTGTTATTCAGGAACATGAAAACCTGCATTTAAATCAGAAACATACGGTTGATATTCTTTGCTCTGCCTTGGCTCAATGTGCCCTTTGGTACCATCCGGCCATTTACCTTTTCCAAAAAGGGATGAAGTCCAACCACGAAGCTTTGGCAGATTCCGCAGTATTAAAGTCCACCAATTTTGGACGCTACACAGAAATTTTATTGGCCCTGAGTTTAAGAACCAGCTCGGTAACCCTTGGGCACTCCTTCGCATTGATTTCCTCACTTTCTAAACGACTTAAAGTTATGAAACTCAAAAAAACATCGAAACGAAGCAGCTATGCTTCGCTCATTTCCTTTGCCGTTTTGGCTTTGGTTATCGCCAGCCAAACGGTGAGTTATGGACAAGAAAAGGTTAAAAAGGGTGAAACTGGACAAATCTCCATGTCCTTTATTTCAGAAGAAGGGATTTTTACATTTAATACTGCTGAGGTTTTCAAAAGGACGGGAAAATCCCCAGATTTCTGGGTAACAAACGTAGGGCTGGTATCAACAATACCCTATTTGCTAACCCCAAAGTATAAGGACCTAATTGAAAGGATTAAGCAAACTTATTATAGCAATGATAAGGATCAGAAAACCACATTTATGTTCCAATTGAGTGACGATCGAAAATCGCTTTACGATGAAATGATGAAGCCTGCTGGCCTAGCCCTAAGGAAAACTGAGTTCATTGCAGAATTGACGGTTGAAGATCGTATTGAACTGTATGAGCTTTCTAAGCAATGGGCAGAGGAAAATATTAAACCAGTTTACCCTAACTATAAGATCAT
>CAXBPM010000060.1:0-13594 GCA_963977345.1 uncultured Roseivirga sp. | reverse complement strand
GATTGCAAAACATACTGACGCTCCGAAATGCTACCCAAAGTATTATCCACTTTAGAACCAATAGCAAATCCCGAAAATCTGATTTTGCTGCTAGGCGTATAGTTGAAGTTGAGTGCACCCAGTTGATTGTTCAACTCCTTTGCACTGTTTCTTTCTGCCATTGGGATACCCAGTTGGTCTGAACTTACACGGAAGTTCGAGCCAGACCTTCCTGCCAAACTCGCCAAGCCTCCACTAAACCTAAAGTAGTCGCTCATGCTAAAGGCCAAGTCGCCCACATTGTTGGCGTCACCAATAAAATTGATGTTCGTTTTCTTGTCATAATAGAAAACATTGGCGTGTGCTTTATATCTCTCTTCAGGGCCTCCAGCGAGTTCTAAATCACCAAAAACCATGTTCTTCATGTCTTCTTTAAGCTGAATATTCAATGCCAGTTGTTCACTGTTATTCACCCCGCTTAAGGGACCAACATTGTTGAAGTTCTGTAACACTTGAACTTTGTCTACCGCTTTGGCAGGCAGATTTTTTGTGGCCAGTTTGGTGTCGCCTTCAAAGAACTCTTTACCATCCACGAGTAGTTTGTCCACCTTTTTACCCTGCACTTTTACTTGCCCGTCTTCATCTACTTCAAAACCGGGCAAATCTTTGAGCACATCTTCCAACTTGCGTTCATTGCCCTGAGTAAACACATCGGCTTTATAGGTAATGGTGTCTCCCTGAATGAGAATAGGCATTTCGGTCACCACTTCTACCGACCCTAAACTCCTTTCGTCATTATTCAACTGAATTGAAACGGGTAAAGCTTGGGTGTCTTTGGCAGTGAAATACCTTTCGAAAGGAACGAATCCAATAAAACTGACTTTTAGTTGATAGACCTTTTGGTCTTCCAACAATAATCTAAACTGGCCTTGTTTATTGGTGACTCCAAACGAAGCAATCGTTTTTTTGGTGGTGTCCATCGCCATTACATTGGCATATTCAAGAGGTAAGCCCAATGAATCTCTGACCTCGCCAAGATAAACCACTTTCTGTTGGGCCTGCGCTTGCTGCATTGCCACACATAGGAATGTGAGCAAAAAAATTAAACCTATTCTTTTCATGTTGTGAGTTTTTGACTTTTGGGTTCGAAAAAATTAATTGCCTCCTATTTTGATTTTAATGGTATGACCATCTCCACTGCCTTGGCTGTATTTCTCCATCATCTCTTTGTTTTTTTCGTCCTGAATGACCTTTAACTCTTCAGGGGTTACTTTTTTTCCTTTTGATGGTTTCTTGATTTTAACACCTTCTTCTGGGTTCAGAATTACTTTGGTACAGATGTATGTGGTTTTGCCATCAGAAATTTCCATGATTAAACCCGGCAAACCCCAAAAATCATCTGGCCCTTGTGAAACAGGAATTTCTGGTGTAAACCAAGCTTCGATATTGATGGTATCAGAAGTTACTTTTGATTCTTTATCGTCATTGTCGAATGAAATAACTGTGCGTTCTACTATTTCGCTGAAAATGGCTTTTTGCGCATTGTAATTACCAATCTTCTTGGTTTCGTTGGTCAATTGCCATTCACGGTTTTTTAGCTCACTGTGTACCAAAAAGGGTTTGCTAAAAACTTCAGTTTCATTTAAAAAAAGATTCTCTGCCGTGTTTTTGTATTTAGTGCCTCCTCCAGAAGAAAACCTCATTACCATACCTCCTGCTGAGGCCGCTGCAGGCGCTCCTTCAAGGCTTTCCACTTCGGTCCAAGTAGATTCAGTTAAGTTGAATTTCAACTCATATTCTTTTTGCATTTGCTTTTTAAGACTTTCCTGAAGTTGCTTTTCCATTTCTGGCGACATACCGTCACCTTTAATGCTTAAGCCACCCATTTTACGAGCAGATTGGTAGGTAGCAATCCCTTGAAAATTCTGGGCGTTTAGCGTCAGTGTTCCGGCTGTTATAATGCCCAACAAGAGCATGATTGTTTTTTTGAGCTTTTTCATTTTTGATCTGTTTTATGGAATACAAACAAACTTCAATTCAATCAAACCGATAGTTAACCAGTGTTAACGAGTGTTAACCTTTAATGCTCAGGCATAACAAATGCGTATATTTGAACTGTGAAAAAGCGAAAGTTCAAAGCTATTATCTATCTGATTTCCTTTACGGTACTTATTACTGTGGGCATTCAGGTGTATAGAAATGTTCAGAATTATAACCTGAATAAGCAGCGCTTTATCAACGATGTGCAAGTAGCTTTAGACAACGGAGTGGAAGGTTATTTTTCCTCTTTGGCGAAGAGCTTTGTATTTCTAGATAGTAACGATAGTGGTGGTTTTGATAACAGTGAAATCAAGGCGTTTTTTCAGCACAATCTTGAGAGAAAGACAAACGACTCCACAAAATGGATTGAGTTTAAAACCAATGGAGACATTAGTCCAGACACTACCATTGGAGGGGTGACTGTTACAAGTACAGGGAAAGGAGATTCAAAGATTCAATTGCGAGGAGTGGCTAGACTGAATAATCCAGCTTCCATAAAAAACATTACAATTTCCAAAGACACTCTTCCGTCTACAAGGCTTCATGAATTAGAAGCTTTCACATCCAAAATCATGATTGCAATGGTGCAAGACACCATCGATTTTGAAGTCTTAACGAAGTATGTAAAGAAGGAATTGGGTCGAAAGAAAATAGACATTGATTTCGCTTTTGCCTCTTTACAAAACAATGAGATCGTTGAACGCTCTAGGGCATTTAGCGATGAAGAATTTTCCCTTTCCACCCTTTCAAAGGCGAGTTATTTGCCCAGAAAGGAGCTTAGGATGTATTTCGATAATGCGTCTTTAATTATTCTGAAAAGGGGAATGGTGGATTTGCTGATTTCACTGCTCATTTCGGTTTCGGTGATTGGTTCGCTGTTGTACCTCTATAGAATCATCAATCAGCAAAAACATTTGGCTGAAATTAAGAACGATCTGATCAGTAATATAACTCACGAATTTAAAACTCCGATTGCCACAGTGACATCGGCCCTGGAAGCCATCGCGAACTTCAATAAGCAAAACGACCCTGAAAAGACCGCCAAGTATTTAGACATGTCCAACGATCAGTTGAAAAAACTCAACCTGATGGTGGAGAAACTGCTAGAAACCGCCACGCTTGACAGTGATGAATTGAGTCTGAGGAAAGAGCCTGTAAACCTAACACAGTTGCTCTCTAGCATGATTGAAAAGTATAAAATGCTAGCGGCCGAAAAAGGGCTTTCTTTTGTTGCGCCTAGCTCTGATGTCATTATTGAAGCAGATCCTTTTCACTTGGAAAATGCCCTTTCGAATTTGGTGGACAATGCTATAAAATATGGCGGAAGCGAGGTTCAGGTAATTTTGACTCAGTTAGGCACACGTGCTCAAGTGATAGTTCAAGACAATGGCGGCTTTATAGAAAAGAGCCAAAAGGAAAGGGTGTTTGACAAATTCTACCGAATCCCTACCGGCAATCAACATGATGTGAAAGGCTTTGGGATTGGCCTTTACTATACACGTAAGATTATTGAGAAACATGGAGGCTCAATAGATTTAGTCTTGAAACCTCAATTGACCAGTTTTGAAGTGGCGATTTCATGACAGATAAAATTAAAATATTACTGGCCGAAGATGAAACGGCATTGGGTACCATCATTAAGGAAAGCCTAGAAACCCGTGGTTTCGATGTGCTTTTCTGCACCAACGGAGAACAAGCTCTAAATACTTACCGCGCTGAAAAACCAGAATTATTGGTGTTGGATGTGATGATGCCGAAGAAGGATGGCTTTACGCTCGTCAAAGAAATTAGAGCTGAAAACGAGAAAATTCCTGTCATTTTCCTAACCTCTAAATCCAGAACCGAAGATGTAGTCGAAGGCTTTGGTTTGGGCGGAAACGACTATTTGAAAAAGCCTTTTAGCATGGAAGAACTGATCGTTCGTATTCATGCACTATTGGATCGAAAAAGAAAACGTGAATCTTCTGAAGAAGTCAGTATTGGTAAATATCGTTTCAACCTTTCTAAACAAAAATTGGGTTTAGGTGAGAAGGAACAGACCTTAACGCACCGCGAGGCACAGCTGCTTTTTCATTTAAGTGAAAACAGAAATGCCGTAACCGACAGAAGTTTGATCCTCACCCAACTCTGGGGCAACGATGACTTTTTTAATGCCCGGAGCATGGACGTTTTCATTACCAAACTGCGCAAAAAACTAAGCGAAGACGAAACCGTAGAAATCCTGAATGTTCGGGGTTATGGCTATAAGCTGGTGTGTTGAGAAAGGCTCTCCCTAGATATTAGGAAAGCCTTACTAGCTTTGTTCAATCTTTCAGTTGTCAACTTATTACCTACTGTAACCGAAGAATTTTCTTAATTTGAAACAAAGTAACTTCGATGTAGTGTTCACATTATCCTACACCCGAGCTTTTTCTTCAATCGACTAACCATGAAAAAAACAGTACTCTTAATCCTTTCCATCTTATTTCTTCAATCCTGCGACAGTACCACAGAAAAATTCGATCATAATAGTGAAGTCAATCTAGTCCCTATTCCTAAGCAAATTACTGTTTCGGGTCAGGCGGTTCGACTTTCAGAGCAGAGCACAATCTTTGTAGAAAAAGCACTAGCCCCCTTAGCGAAAATCTTTCAAGCAGAACTATTGGCCTTGACCGATATTAAGATTGAAATAGCCGAAAGTAAAAATTCAGCGGACATTACCTTCACCGTAGATAACGAGCAGGAAAAAGACAGTTACCAAATTAAAATTGATAAGGAAATTACCGTTACCGGGGGTTCTTACCAAGCTTTGGCGATGGCACGCAACAGCCTCCTTCAATTGGCATTTGTTGAAGACGGAAAAATAAGTTTCCCTGTACTCAACATGGAAGACCGTCCTGATTCTGGCTACCGAGGTTTGATGATTGATTTGGCCCGTCAGTGGCATTCGGTGGAAAGCATTAAGGAGCTGATTAACATGAGTTCGTTTTACAAATCCAATTACCTGCACCTCCACTTTACCGACTATCAGTCCTATACTTTGCCTTCAAAAAAATACCCAAAGCTTTCTACACCCGACAGGCATTATACTTTTGAAGAATTGGAAATGTTAGAGGCTTATGCGCAAGAACGTGGCGTAACCATTATTCCTGAAATTGATATTCCTGGTCATGCAAGTTCTATTGTCGAAGCATACCCCGAGCTTTTCGGAATCAAGGACATTAAAGAAAATCCCTGGACCATTAACATGGGCAAGGAAGAAGTGTATACCGCTTTGGAAGAAATACTAGCGGAGATTATTCCCATTTTCAAATCAACCCCTATTATTCATATTGGAGGAGATGAAGCCATCTTCCATAAATTAGATAATGATCCACATGTTCAAGAGTACATGAAAGCCAACGATTTGGGTGACGATGTGCATGATTTGTATCGTCATTTTATCGTGCGAATGAATGACATCGTAAAAAAGCAAGGCAAGCAAATGGCGGTTTGGGAAGGCTTTAGAAAAGAAGGTAAAGTAGAAATTCCAAAAGACATTATTGTTTATGAATTTGAAACCAACAGGTATTTGCCCAATGATTTAATTGAAGACGGTTACACCGTTGTCAACACTTCTTGGAAACCCCTATATGTGGTCAATCGCAAAAAATGGGAACCAGAAACCATTTACAATTGGAATGTTTCCCGATGGGAAAACTGGTTTCCACAAGCACCTTCTTTTGACCCTATTCAAACCAACGGTTCCAACCTAATTCTTGGGGCGCAAATGTGCGCTTGGGAGCAGGCAGAACAAAGCGAATTTATGAGTTTGAGAAAACGTTTGCCAGTGATGAATGAGCGAATTTGGAACGTAGAGCATCAAGTGGATTTCCCAACATTTATGTCTCGCTTGGACGTCACGGATAAGTTGCTTTCCAAATTAACTGGAAACACAAAACAAGACAGTCTTTTGCATGGCCACAATTATGTGGATGACAGGCCCGATCGCTAATTTATAATTATTGAGAAGCTGTTTTATTCCCTGACTTCGCAAGTCGGGTTATGGCGAATTGGGAAATTACATGAATTGGCAATGAAGCAAAGCTTGTTGGCCTTGTGGTGTAATTCGTTGGCTTTGGTTACCATGGAAGCATCAGTAATGGTTACCACGGGGCCAAGCATTACTTCGGTAAAGTGGCCTCCACCATCTGGCGTTTCTTCCATCGTACCCGAAGCATTATCATAATAATCCACTACCGTAATTCCAGCGTCAGCACATAAGTGCAAATACACCAACATGTGACAAGCAGAAACAGAAGCCACAAGCATGTCTTCTGGATTGTGTTTGGTTTTGTCTCCTCGAAAAGCGGGGTCTGATGAACCAAGAATAGCTTCTTTTCCCTCCACCTGAATTACATGGCTTCTTTCGTAATCTCTATAAGAACTGGTTCCAGTTCCTTTATTTCCAGTCCATTCTACTTTGACTTTGTAGCTGTGATTCTTCGACATAATTCTATCTGATGGTGGTTAAAAATCAATCCAATTTACACGGACTTACATAAACTTGCTCTTCCTCTGATAAATATATTCCGTAGGCGATAGCTGCATCTTTTTTCGAAACTGCCGATTGAAATGTGAGATGTTATTATAGCCACAATGGTAACTGATTTCAAGAATACTCATTTGTTTTTCCATCAGCATTTTGCAAGCAAAACCGATCCGCACTTCATTCAAAAACTCCGTAAATGTTCTTTGTGTAGTTTGTTTAAAGTACCTACAAAACGAAGACTTATTCATGCTCACCAAGTCCGCAATATGATTCACCTCAATCCCTTCCTGGAAATTGTTCATCACATAATCATAAACCTTTTCTAGTTTAGAACCTCCCGTTTTTTCAAAGTGATTTACAAAGCCTGGACTGGCGATGGTCTGCGCAGATTTATCTTTGGCCAGCAAACTAAGCACGCTCAAAAAGTGGATCATTCGATCCAAATCATTCAATGCACTCAACTCTAAAATTAATGGCCTTACTTTTTCAGTCGTCTCTTTTGAAAATTTCAAGCCCAATTTTGCCCTCTCAAATAATTGATGGATTTCCCGAAACTCTGGAACATCTACTAAGGAATTTTTAAGGAATGAAGGGTCAAAATGAATGGCATGTGCTTCAGCCCTAAGTGATGAATCTTCTCTAAAATAAGCCTCATCGTTCTGATACATATGTGGCAAATTACTACCCAACAGAATTAATTCGCCTGCTTTAAAACGATCAATATTATCACCCACAAAACGAGTTCCTTCACTTTTTACAATGTGTACCAATTCGAGGGCAGTATGATAATGCCATACTTTAAGAAAATAGGGAAAGTCATGCTTAGCAATAGCAAAAGAATGATCTGGGGCGGTATGACGTTTAAGTAATGTTGCTTTCACCGACATTAATTTATCAGCAATAAAGCCAATAGCCGTACATATTGCAAACATAGTGTTAGTACTGGAATACCTGAACGTAGTATATACTCTTCAAATTGAAGAAATTGCTCTAGATTCAAATAGACCGCGCTCAATATGGATTGTGAGATTATAGGCTACGAAGTAAAGGACATACGCTTCCCAACCAGCAAAACGCTGGATGGCTCTGATGCCATGAATCCCGACCCCGATTATTCAGCCGCCTACCTCATTCTAAAAACTAACATTCCCGAACTCGAAGGCCACGGTTTAACCTTTACCATTGGCCGCGGAAATGACATTTGCGTTCAGGCCATTCGGGCTTATATGCCCATGATCATCGGTAAAAAGCTTTCCGAAATCACCTCAAACATGGGTGCCTTTTGGCATAGCCTTAATGGAGATAGTCAGCTACGTTGGCTAGGGCCAGAAAAAGGGGTAATGCACATTTCTTTAGGAGCTGTTGTCAATGCCATTTGGGATTTATGGGCAAAGAAAGAAGGCAACCCACTTTGGCAATTGGTCAGCGAAATGTCGGCAGAAGAATTAGTCAACTGCATTGATTTCACCTACATCACAGATGCCATTACGCCTCAAGAAGCTTTGGAAATGTTAAAGCAGAAGGAGTCGAGTAAAACGGAACGCATTGCTCATTTGAAAGAAAACGGTTATCCAGCCTACACTACCTCAGCCGGCTGGTTGGGCTATTCCGATGAAAAAATTAGACGACTGTGTCGAGAAGCCATTGCCGAAGGTTGGACCCATGTGAAGATGAAAGTAGGCAGCAATCTTGAAGATGATATCCGAAGGGCCACCGTCATTCGTGAAGAAATTGGCAACGACCGATTCCTAATGATGGACGCGAACCAAAAATGGGAAGTCAACCAAGCCATTGAGTGGATGGACGGACTTAAACAATTCAACCCACTTTGGATCGAAGAACCTACCAACCCAGATGATATTTTGGGTCATAAAAAAATCAGAGAAGCCGTTGCGCCAATCCAAGTGGCAACCGGAGAACATTGCCAAAATAGAGTAATGTTCAAACAGTTTTTACAAGCCGAAGCCATTGATTATTGCCAGATTGATAGCTGTCGTTTAGGGGGAGTAAACGAAGTTTTGGCCGTGTACTTAATGGCTGCCAAATTTGGTGTGAAAGTTTGCCCCCATGCAGGTGGTGTAGGCCTTTGCGAATATGTTCAACATTTGTCCATGATCGACTTTATCTGCATTAGCGGAAGTACTGAAGGCCGAGTAATAGAATATGTAGATCACCTCCACGAACATTTCGAATCTCCAGTAATCATAAAAAATGCGGTCTATACCGTACCCAAAGATGCTGGCTATAGCATCACCATGAAAACCGAATCCATCAACACCTATTCCTATCCAAATGGTAGTTATTGGGTCAAAGAAATGAATTATGAGCAAGTTTAGTCTTCAAGGAAAAAATGCCATCATTACTGGGGCTGGTAGCGGAATTGGGAGAGCCATCGCTTTAGTTTTTGCAGAAGCGAAAGCGAATGTTCAGGTGCTGGATTTAAATATAGAGGCGGCCAATGAGGTGGTAAAGGAAATTGAAACTGCTGGCGGTACTGCCCAAAGCCATGCCTGCGATGTGTCCAATCAAACCGAAGTAAAAAAAGTGATTGATGCCATTGCAGAAAATCACACGATAGATATTCTCGTCAATAATGCAGGCATTGCTCATGTGGGTAATTTAGAAGGCACAACAGAAGCAGACTTGGATCGCATTTACGCTGTCAATGTAAAAGGGGTTTACAACGGTATGTTGGCCTGCGTCCCATACATGAAGAAATCGGGCGGTGTTATTCTGAATATGGCCTCGGTGGCTTCGGCTGTCGGTATTGCCGATCGCTTTGCTTATTCCATGAGCAAAGGAGCCGTACTGACCATGACACTCTCAGTGGCCAAAGACTATGTGAAGGAAGGGATTCGTTGCAATTGCATCTCGCCCGGAAGAGTGCATACTCCATTTGTAGATGGCTTCATCGCCAAGAATTATCCGGGAGAAGAAAAAGAAATGTTCGAAAAACTTTCGGCAACTCAGCCCATTGGTCGAATGGGACAACCCGAAGAAATAGCGAACTTAGCCTTGTTCTTATGTTCAGATGAGGCGGGCTTTATTACAGGAACAGACTACCCAATTGATGGGGGATTCATAAAACTCAACACATAAATGAAGTTAATTCGATTTGGAAAAACCGGAGAAGAGAAACCCGGAATCATCAATAAAAATGGTCAAAGGCTTAATGTAACTGGCTTTGGAGAAGACTATAATGAGGCCTTTTTTGAAACAGACGGCATCAAAAGATTGATTACTTGGTTATCCAAAAACATAGATAAATGTCCGAAAATTTCAGAAGAAGAACGTCTTGGCCCTCCCCTTTGCAGGCCTTCTAAAATCGTTTGCGTGGGGTTAAACTATGCCAAGCATGCAAAAGAAAGCGGGATGCAATTGCCAACGGAACCCGTGCTTTTCTTCAAGTCTACTACCGCCATTTGTGGCCCAAATGATGATGTTATTATTCCAAAAGGAAGCCAGAAAACTGATTGGGAAGTGGAGCTTGCCGTGGTCATTGGCAGACAAGCTTCTTATGTAGAAGAGGAAAATGCCATGGATTATGTGGCGGGCTATATACTGCACAACGACATCAGTGAAAGAGAATTTCAGTTGGAACGGCAAGGGCAATGGGTAAAAGGAAAGAGCAACGATACCTTTGCTCCTCTTGGTCCTTGGTTGGCCACCCGAGACGAAATAAGTGACCTTAGTAACCTTAACCTTTGGTTGAAATTGAATGGTAAAACCATGCAAGACAGCAATACATCGGATATGGTTTTCAAGATTCCAAAATTGGTCAGCTATATCAGCCAATTCATGACGCTTTTACCTGGGGATATTATTTCTACCGGAACCCCTTTTGGAGTAGGTCTCGGACTCAACCCACAAAAGTATCTTGTTGAAGGAGATGTGATGGAATTGGGTGTTGACGGACTTGGAGTAGCAAAGCAAAATGTGATAAAATACGGATGAAAATCGATGCGCATCAGCACTTTTGGAAATACGATCCGGTAAGAGACTCCTGGATAGATAACTCTATGTCTGTACTGATGCGCGATTTTCTTCCATCAGAGTTAAAAGAGGAAATGGACAACAATGGAATTGACGGCTGTGTAACTGTACAAGCCGATCAATCCGAAGAAGAGACCAATTTTCTACTCCAGTTGGCACAATCCAATTCCTTTATTAAGGGAGTAGTGGGCTGGATAGATTTGCGAGCCAAAAATGCAGAGGATCGCATTGCGCATTTCGCCACAAATGAAAAACTTAAAGGCCTCAGACACATTGTTCAGGCCGAACCGGATGAGCATTTTATGCTCCAAAATGATTTTAAAAGAGGTATTTCCTTTCTATCTAAATACGGACTTACCTACGACATTCTGATCTTTCCTAAACACTTGGGTACTGCTCTGGAGCTGGTAAAACAGTTTCCAGAGCAACCCTTTGTTATTGACCATTTGGCCAAACCTCAAATCAAAGAGCAAGTATTATCGCCATGGAAAGAACAAATTCAGGAGCTGGCCAAAGCGCCCAATGTGTTTTGCAAAGTCTCTGGTTTAGTGACCGAAGCCAATTGGCACAACTGGAAAATGGAAGACATAAAGCCTTATTTAGACATAGTTTTTGAGGCCTTCGGAATAGATCGACTGATGTTCGGCTCCGACTGGCCTGTATGTAAATTGGCTGGAAATTATACCACCACTTGCGTTTTAATGGAAGAATACCTCAAAGATTTTTCAGAGGTAGACAAGGCCAAATTTTGGGGGAAGAACGCGACAACCTTTTACAATCTAAATTGATGAATCATGAAAAAAGGCTTCCCCATTCTATTAGTGTTCCTCCTTTGTTCTGCTTGTCACAAACTTGAAAAGAACGAAAACAGAACCGTCCTCTGGTACAATACCCCCGCAACAGATTGGTCGAAAGAAGCCTTACCCATTGGCAATGGAAGAATGGGCGCCATGGTGTTTGGCGATCCGCTTCACGAACGTATTCAATTGAATGAAGACTCCATGTGGCCGGGTGCCCCCGATTGGGGAGATGCGCAAGGAACACCAGCAGATTTGGAAAAGGTAAGAGCGCTTTTGGTTGCTGGAAAAGTGCATGAAGCCGACAAAGCTTGGGTCGGTTCTTTTTCGCATAAAAGTATCATTCGTTCGCACCAAACCATGGGCGACTTATTCATTGATTTCGAAGAAAGAGAAATTTCAAACTATCATCGTCAGCTAGACTTAGATTCCGCTTTGGTAACCGTCAGCTATAATACGAAAGCCGGAAAATTTACGGAGCGCATGTTCGCCAGTGAACCCCACAATGCCATGGTTTTGGAGCTTGAAACCACAGACGAAGCAGGCTTAAACCTCGACCTTCGATTGAGCAGGCCCGATGACGATGGACGCCCAACCGTTTCAATTTCCACCCCAAAGGAAAATGAAATTCAAATGGACGGCATAGTGACCCAATACAAAGGCAAGCACTTTTCGGAACCAAAACCCATCGACTATGGTGTGAAATTTCAGACCCGTTTGAAAGTAGAGAACGAAGGGGGAACTATTACTTCTTCAGACGGAAAATTAAAATTAAGCGGAGTAAAAAAAGCCACGATTTACATTGTTGCAGCGACCTCCTATTATCAAGATGACTTTGAAACGAAAAACGAGCAAGACCTTCAGCGACTTTCGAACACTTCATTTCAAGAAATTCTAAAAGCCCACGTAACCGACTACCAAAGTCTTTTCAAAAGAGTTGAGTTCGATTTGGGTGCCCACGAACTGGACAGTCTTCCTATTAATGAACGCCTCGATCGGATTAAAGCCGGAACACAAGACCTAGATTTTGTGGCCAAACAATTTCAATTCGGAAGGTATTTGCTAATTGCAAGTTCGCGCCAAGGCACCAATGCCGCCAACCTTCAAGGCCTTTGGAATGAACATATTCAAGCCCCTTGGAATGCAGATTATCATTTGAACATCAACCTGCAAATGAATTATTGGCCTGCGGAAGTGACCAACCTGAGCGAAATGCATGACCCCCTTTTTGATTTCACAGAACGGCTCATCGAACGCGGAAAAATTACCGCAAAAGAACAATATAACATGCGTGGTTTTGTGGCGCACCAAGCCACAGATTTTTGGGCTCCGGCATGGATGCGTGCAGAAACACCTTATTGGGGTGCTTGGGTTGGCGGAGGTGGTTGGCTGACACAGCACTTCTGGGATCACTATCAATTCACCCAAGACAAAACATTTTTAAAAGACCGGGCTTATCCTGCAATTAAGGCTTCCGCACTCTTTTACCTGGATTGGCTGATGGAAGATCCACGAGATGGAAAATGGATTTCGGCACCCTCCACTTCCCCCGAAAACTCTTACACCGCTGCTGATGGAAAATCTGCGGCCACCGTTTTGGGCACTGCCATCGACCAGCAGATTATTGCCGAAGTATTTACCAATGCATTGGCGGCCGCAAAAGACTTAGGCATTGAAGATGACTTTACGAAAGAAGTAAAAGAGAAACTGGCAAACTTAAGATCGGGAACAGTGATTGGCCCAGACGGTCGAATTTTGGAATGGGATCGGCCTTATGAAGAACCCGAAAAAGGACACCGACACATGTCGCATTTGTATGCCATTTATCCGGGAAATACCATTACCTCGAAAACTCCCGAACTCTTTGAAGCCGCCCGAAAGTCCACTGAATACCGATTGGCCAACGGAGGCGCAGGCACCGGTTGGAGCAGGGCTTGGTTAATCAATCTTTCCGCCCGACTTCTGGATGCTGAAGAAGTAGACAAGCACGTGACGCTTCATTTGCAAAAATCAATTGTGCCGAACTTATTCGACATGCATCCTCCTTTTCAAATTGATGGAAATTTTGGTTTCACCGCGGGCATAGCCGAAGCCCTGCTTCAATCGCACACAGACGAAATTAATCTGTTGCCAGCTTTACCCAAAACTTGGGCCACAGGAAATATAAAAGGACTTAAAGTCAGGGGCAACCTGACCATTGACTTATCATGGAAAGATGGTGTACTTGACATGGCCAAAGTAATTCCCGCAAATACAGGGAATTATCAATTCGCAT
>CAXBPM010000059.1:0-13695 GCA_963977345.1 uncultured Roseivirga sp. | reverse complement strand
GGTTCGGTTTATTTTGGTTGCGATGCGTGGATGACTCCGAACGTTTTCATGCGTGAATTCAAACAGAAGCTAGAGCAAATTGGGGTTAAGTTTCAATACAATACACAGCTCGATAGAATTGTTCACAAAGCAGGAAAGATTGATAAAATCATTACTTCAAAAGGAGAGTTCTCTGCCGATGAATATGTATTGTCCGCAGGTGCATGGTCACCGATCATAATGAAGCAACTCAAGGTGGATATCCCGTTACAGGCAGGAAAAGGATATAGTTTCACACTCCCAACACCCGTTGTCATGCCTAAACTGCCTTCTATTTTAGCGGAAGGAAGGGTAGCTACCACTCCTATGATGCATGGACTTAGAATAGCGGGTACGATGGAAATTGCAGGCACAGGCTTGAATATTAATGAACGCAGGGTCCAGGGTATAATCAAGTCAGTAAAAGAATTCATGCCTCAGTTTGAAGAGCAAGATTTCTCTCAAATTGAAACTTGGGCTGGTTTGCGTCCATGCACACCAGATGGCCTACCCTACATTGGTCGGACAAAGAAATACAAAAACCTACTTGTAGGTACTGGACACGCTATGCTCGGTTTTACTTTGGGGCCAATTACAGGCCATATGCTCTCGGAAGAAATCTTGGGTAGAAAGCCGTCAATTGTCTCTCCCTTATTAGAGGTTGAACGGTTTGCTTAATGAGAAACAAGCCACTTCGTCCCCATTCATAACAAAAAACAAGAAAATACCCCTAAAAAATAGACACAAACCTCCATTCACTTGGAATTACGGGCAAAAGTATATTGTTTCACCCTGTATTTATTTAAGTACACTTTATTACCTCCCAAATATATCATTTAGCCGTCACTATACTCACGTATTGAAAGGAACACCTATGGGAAAAACCGTAGCAATTATAGGCTCGGGAGTGGCTGGTTTAGCTTGCGCTATTCGCTTGGCGAAGAAGGGGCATATTGTTACCGTTTTTGAAGCGAACCCCTACCCTGGAGGAAAGCTAACCGAAATTCAGTTGGGCGCGTATCGCTTTGATGCTGGGCCATCATTATTCACCTTACCAGAAGAAATCGAAGCACTTTACGAACTACATGGTTTAGACCCTAAAGGATATTTTGATTACAAAAAACTCGACACCACCTGTAAATACTTCTACGCAGACGGCACCGAAATTAATGCTGTAGCCGACATTGAAGGTTTAAAAGAAGAGATTCATCAAAAAACCGGAGAGCCTAAAATAAACATTGACAAAGCACTTAGTAAAAGCTCTTTTCTCTATACATCTCTGGCGCCTTTGTTTATGCATAAGTCGCTGCACAAGCTCAGTACATGGATAAGTAAAAACGCATTTCGGTCGTATGGAAAACTGTCCAAGTTCAATTTTAATCGCACCATGCATCAGGTGAACAAAGCGCGGTTTAAAAGTGAAAAAGTAGTGCAGCTCTTTGATCGATATGCAACTTATAACGGTTCAGACCCCTATCAAGCACCGGGTACCATGAACATCATTCCGCATTTAGAGTTTGGAATAGGTGCCTATTTTCCCACCAAAGGAATGCATGACATTACCCAAAGCCTGTATACATTAGCGAAAAAAGTAGGCGTCAATTTTATTCTCAATACCCCAGTTATCAAAATCACTTTGAATGAGGGTAAGGCCAAAGGAATTGTCACAAAATACGGGTTCCATAAAATAGACAGGGTTGTGAGTAATATGGATGTTGTAAACACCTATGAAAAGCTATTGAAGGGGGAACGCAAGCCTACAAAACTCATCAATCAGCCCAAGTCTAGCTCCGCCCTTATTTTCTATTGGGGAATCAAGAAGGAGTTTAAACAACTCGACCTTCATAACATTTTCTTCTCAAATGATTATGAACAAGAGTTTCAGCACATTTTCAAAAAGGGAAGCGTTTACGAAGACCCAACAGTTTATGTAAATATCACTTCAACCCAAAAGCAAGATGATGCCCCAGAAGGTTGCCAAAACTGGTTCACCATGATTAATGTACCCAACAACCAAGGGCAAGATTGGGAAGAGGTAATTAAAGAAGCAAGAAAAAATATTTTAGTCAAACTCTCTAAACAATTGGGTGAAGATATTGAGCCTTTGATTGAAGTAGAAGATATTTTAGACCCGATAAAAATCGAAGTCCGAACCTCTTCTACGCAAGGTGCGCTCTATGGGAATAGCTCAAATAATAAGTATGCCGCATTTTTGAGGCATCCTAATTTCTCAAGCCGAATAAAAGGGTTGTATTTCTGTGGAGGAAGTGTTCATCCAGGGGGTGGAATTCCCTTGTGTCTATTGTCTGCCAAAATTGTGGCCGATAACTTTGAGTAGTTAGCGTACAGTAACCAAAGTAGAGTCCGACTGCTCTTCCAGGTTCTTCGCAAACAAGGTTTTGTATTGATCGTATCTTTCCAAAATCTTCTTCACATAATTCACTGGCTCATCTCCCCTACAATACCCAAACCGAACAACCGGATCAGTATAGAATTTCTCTGTGGATTTGGCAATCAAATACTCTGCAACATTGCCATCCCAAACCTCAGGATCCTTCCCATATTTCTTGGTCAGTTTTACGGCATCCATCACATGACCTTGGCCCACATTGTAAGAACCCAGTACAAACTTTAGTCGTTCCTTTGGATCGCTTACTTTGTCAGCCCAGTAATCTTCCAGCCATTCTAAAAACTCAGCCCCTGCCTCTACACTTTCCTCTGGGTTGAAAGGATCTTTCACCTTGAACTGCTCAATTGAAATATCCGTGAGTTGTAGCAGGCCTTTTGCTCCTGCCCATGATTCCACTTCCGGATCAAATTTCGATTCTTGATAAGCCAAAGAAGCCAACATTACCCAGTCCACAGACAGGCTTTCAGCAGCCGATTTAAACAAATCATCATAAGGCGAAATCATAGTACCTCCCACCGAACTAAAGTCGCTTTGCGCCCTTGCGTTCTGCGACTTTCTATATTTGAAATAGCGGTTATAAATGACATTAAAGTCTGGAGTTGCCTTCACTTCATCTAGCCAAAAATCGATGGTGTCTTTTAAAACTGGAGCATTCTTTCTAACTGCCCATGCTATTTTTTGAGGAAAACTAATCGCTGTTCCTACGTCTAAGTCAGGGTAGTATGTGGCATTAATCATTGCGATGTCTTCATCGGCAATGGTGTATTCAATTTCTCCTTCTGCCACTTTTTTGATCAATGACTCAGTGTCCATGATAGCAACGTCTTCGAGGATAATTATATCTTCGCCAATTTCATTTGACAAGTTTTCAAGCCTTTCTGAAAAAGAAGACCCCTTTCGTGTATAGACTTCTTTCCCTCCTAAATCCAAAGGATTTCTAATCATACTTCCCTCTATATCATGGAGCTTCATCTTTCTCCAGCCTTTTGGTTTACGCTGAACTAATACTTGTCTTACTTCAGTATGACTATCAGTAAAAGCCACGCGCTGCGTCCGATCTTTAGTCACAGTTAAGTGGTAGGCCATTACATCTGCAGCTCCCGTATTCAGCATAAAGAATGCTTCTTCAATATCTGATGTAAGCTTAATTTTGAGAGAAAGATTTAAATCGGAAGCCATTCGAGATAGTAGGTCATACTCATAGCCCATGGGCTGACCACGATATATAAAATAACCTGTCGAACTGTTATCAACTACGGCTGTGAGGGTACCACGCTCTGTAATTTGATCGAAATCAAAATTAATTGGATCAACTTTTAATTCAGCTGCGGCTGTTGAGTCACTGTTGGTAGTGGTGCTTTTTCGGCACGATGTAAATAGAAGGAGCCCTGAAACCAAGGCCATAAAAATCACTAACGACTTTCTTTTTATCATATTCTCTCCTGATGGTGAGCAAGAACTTAAACCAGCCCAAGGGGCAAATCGTTCAAATTCAATTAGATAAAATACTCAAGAAAACTATGGAATCAAAGCCAATAGGGATTTATCAACTACTTCACGTTCCCTCCAGAGAGTCTTTTAAGTTCGATTTCAGACAGTTTAACGTTGTATTGAGAAGTGATTTTTCTGATTTCGGCCTGCACTAAATTAATCTGAGCTTCGCGCAATTCAATCGCGGTTGAATTGCCTACTTTGAACCTTTCCAGCGCTATGTCATAGTTTTCTTTGGCCACTTCTAGGTTCAATTCTTCCAGTTGATTGAGTCGAATGCTGTTTCTATAGTTCCCATACACCTTACGAACATCTGATTCTAAAGACTGCGTAAGGTCACGAATTTGAAGTTCCGTTACCTCAAGCTGAATTTTGGCATTTTGTTCTCTTCGATTCAAATCAAAGCCATTAAAAATATTGAACGAAAGCCCTGCCCCATAATTGAATCCCGTTGAAAGGTTACTTAAAACCGCTCCAGCATCAGAGTTTCTGTCATTATAAGTATAGCCGAAGTTCAAATTCACTGTTGGATATTTTTCAGCATTCAATTCCTTGATTTGAAGGTAATTTATATCCCTGTTTCGTTGCGCCCTCACCACAGTAGGGCTATTGAGGTTAGCTTCTGCAAGTACTTCCTCTAACTGTATAGAGCTATCGAATGAAAAGCCAGAAGTGATTTCGTACTCCATTTCTAAATCTTGACCCAATAGCCGATTCAACTCCAGTTTTACATTGTGGATTAACTCTTCTTGGATTAAGAAACTCGATGAATCTGAGTTATAATCTACTTGCGCCTGAAGATATACCAGCTTAGAAGCTTTACCCACTTCATATCGGGTATAGGCCAGCCCTAAGCGTTGTTTACTCAAATCTAAAGCATCTTGGAAAACACGTGCTCTTTCTTGTTCCAACACCACTCTGTAATAGGCATTAGAAATAAGTGCGATGTTATTCTCTATCTGAATCTGAAGGTCATCCTCTCCCAATTGCGCTTGCGCTTTCAGTCTATCTCGGGTATGAAACATTCCCAAACCATCAAAAACAGTCCAGTTCAATGTTGGAGAGATATTCAGGTTATTGGTCTTGGCATCCTTAATCTCTCTCGTTTCATTACTATTGGCCAATTGTTGTGTAACATCTGTATTGCTAAAAGATTTATTCGCAGTGACTCCGAAGGTGGGCAACAATGCACCATAACTCATGTCAGAATTATTGGCACTGGTTTCGGCCGATTTTTTTGAAATCTTAATCGACAAATTATGTTCAAGACCCAACTGAACCGCCTCGGCAATGGTTAGCGGTTCTTGTGCACTAACTTTTATTAAAGCAAAAAAGAAGAGTGCTAAAGCTATTTTCATTTTCATCATCAGGCAGTCGTTCTAGAAAGTCTACTTTTTTTACTTGAGAAATAGGTATAGATAGCGGGAATCACAAAAAGCGTCAATATGGTAGAGAATATCAATCCGCCAATAATGGCCACTCCCATCGAAACCCTACTTTCAGCTCCCGCACCAAGCGCTAGGGCTATTGGTAAAATTCCTAAAATGGTAGAAAGCGAAGTCATAAGAATTGGTCGGAAACGTGATTTAGCGGCATCCAAAACGGCATCGCGAACACTTAGTCCATCGGCCTTCCTTTGGTTGGCAAATTCTACAATTAGAATTCCGTTTTTAGACACCAAGCCTACCAGCATAATGATACCAATTTGACTAAAGATGTTTAGTGACTCCTCGTATCTCCAGATCACGAGCAATGCTCCCGCCAAGGCCAGAGGTACCGTAAACATGATAATTAAAGGGTCAACAAAGCTTTCAAACTGAGCAGATAATACTAGGTAGATCAAAATCAAAGCAAAGCCAAAAGCAAAATAAAGGCTGTCCGCACTGTCCCTGAACTCACGTGAAGCACCGGCCAAATCTGTGGTAAACGATTCATCCAATACCTCTTTGGCAATTGCATCCATGGCATCAATTCCTTGGCCCGTAGTTACCTTTGGCGCCAAACTGGCCGAAACCGTAGCTGCAGCAAACCTATTGAATCGATAAAGCTGCGGAGGTGAACTGTTTTCCTCTAAGGTTACAAGGTTGTCCAACTGAATTAACCTGCCATCAGACGATCGAACATATAGCGCCTTTAAATCCAATGGATCATTTCGGTTATCTCGATCTACCTGACCTATAATTTGATATTGTTTCCCATCTAAAATAAAGAAGCCAAATCTTTGACCCGCCAAACCTAATTGTAAAGTTTGTGCCACATCTCTTACCGAAATGCCTAATGTTCGTGCCTTTTCTCTATCAATCTCAATGGTGATTTCTGGTTTAGTAAACTTCAAATTCACATTGACAAAGGTAAATACTGGAGAGTCTTGTGCTTTAGCCATAAACTCAGGAAGTACCTCTTTCAGTTTCTCCAAGTTTGGCGCTTGAATTACATACTGCACAGGAAACCCTGCTCCTCTTCTGCCACCAATGGTCGCTGGCTGAGAAAGTGAAGTTCTCGCTGCTGTATACTGCCCCAAAATTGGCGTAAAGTCATCCATAATTTGCTGCTGAGTCCTTTCTCGTTCCGAAGGATCCTTCAACATAATGGTAATCCTAGCCGAGTTCATCGAGCTATTTCCAAAACCAGGTGAAGTGATGGTAATCAAGGCCTCCTTCTCTGGAATATGCTTATCTACAGCACTGATAATGCTATCAACATATATATCCATGTACTCGAAGGTAGCTCCTTCTGGTCCGGAGGCATTCGCACTTAAAGAACTCCTGTCTTCTAGTGGGGCTATTTCTTCTGGTATTCTGTTATTTGATAAAAAGAAAACGATCATACCTGCAGAAAGCAAGATGATAACAAAGGCCATCCACCTAATATTCATAAAGGCATCGAGAGAGTTGTTATAACCTCGGTTAAGGCTCACAAAGAATGGCTCTGTTTTACGGTAGAACCAGTTCTTTTTCTCTGATTTTTTCAAAAGTTTAGCACTCATCATTGGAGTAAGCGTGAGTGCGACAAAAGAAGAAATTACTACGGCTCCAGCCACCACGAGTCCAAACTCTCTGAATAGTCGCCCGGTAAGTCCTTGAAGGAAAATTACAGGCATAAAAACAGCCACCAAAGCCACTGTTGTAGAGATTACAGCAAAGAAAATTTCATTCGTTCCTTTAATGCCTGCCTCTTCGGGTTCCATTCCCCCTTCAATTTTGGAATAGATATTTTCCAGCACTACGATGGTATCATCCACCACCAAACCAATGGCCAGTACAATTCCCAAAAGGGTAAGCACATTAATGGAGAAACCAAAAATGTACATCACGAAAAACGCACCTATCAATGAAATCGGGATGGTCAGTACTGGAATAATGGTCGTTCTCCAGTCACGTAAAAACAAGAAGATAATCACCACTACTAGCGCAAAAGCTACAATGATCGTTTGTTGTACTTCATTAATAGACTCCTTAATATATTCGGTGTTATCAAAACCAATTCCGAGCTCAATATCTGCAGGAAGGTCCTTCTTGATCAGTTCAATTCTTTTATGAAAATTATCGGCAATTTCGATACTATTCGATCCTGGTTGGGTTACTACGGCAATACCCACCATCGGCACACCATTTCTCTTCAGAATAGTTCTATCATTCTCAGGAGCAAGTTCAGCCCTACCAATATCCTTAAACCTAACAATGATTCCCTCGTCTTCTTTTACAATCAGGTTGTTGAATTCTTCAGGAGAATTGATTCTCCCTATGGTTCGAACCGAAATTTCGGTACTTGTACCTTCCACCGCACCCGAGGGCAATTCTACATTATCTCGGCTTACTGCATTTTGCACATCCAATGGAGTAAGCTGATAAGCAGCCAATTTATCAGGGTCCATCCATAAACGCATTGAATATCGCTTTGAACCCCAAACCTGAACTGAGCTAATGCCTTGAATGGTTTGTACTCGTTCTTTAAAAATATTTTCGGCCAATAGCGTAAGGTCAAGGAGGTTCCTCTCTTTACTCGCTATGGTTAAAAAGATAATCGGGCTTGCATCGGCATCGGCTTTACGTACAGTTGGGGGTTCTACATCAGGAGGCAAGCGTCTCACAACTCCCGCTACTTTATCACGAACATCATTAGTTGCAGCTTCCAAATCAACGCCCAAATCAAACTCAGCAGAAATAGAGCTCCCTCCATCACTACTTGTTGAAGTCAGTGTTTTGATACCCGCAATACTGTTAAGTGCTTCTTCAATAGGTTCTGTAATCTGTGCTTCAATAATCTGTGCGTTGGCACCAGCATAGCTTGTAGAGACGGAAATCACGGGCGGATCTACACTTGGAAATTCACGTACCCCTAAATAGCTAAAGCCAATGACTCCAAAAATCACAATGATGATATTCATCACCATGGCAAGCACCGGGCGCTTGATACTGATGGTTGATAAACTAGACATGCTTTATTGTGTTAAAGATGAAATAGAAATAGCCGACCCTTGTCTTATCTCTAGTAATCCAGAAGTGATTACAGTGTCTTGTGGGCTGAGCCCTTGCAATATTTGCACAGAACTTTCAGTTCTAAGTCCAATCTTCACAGGTACAGCTTGCGCTTTTCCTCCATGGGCTACAAATAACATGTGTCCGTTGAGTTCAGGAATCACCGAAATGGCTGGTACCATCAAGGCATCGTTTACCGATGACATGATCAATTCAATTTTGGCAAACTGCCCAGGCAAAAGTTTTCCTTCTTCATTACTAGAAATAGCCCTCATTCTTAAGGTTCTGGTGTTTGGGTCTATTTGAGGTTCAAAGGCATAAACAGTTCCTTTGAAAATTTCTGCTGACGTTTCTGTTTCAAACTGAATTACATCGCCAACACTCACAATTGATGCATACTTACCAGGAATGGCAAAGTCAATTTTCACAGGGTCGATACTGTAAAAGTTGGTAATGATAGTACTGTTTGTGATGTATGCACCTTCACTGATTTCTCTCAACCCTAAAATCCCATCAAAAGGGGCGATGATCGAAGTTTTAGCCAATTGTGCTTCAACCACTTTAATGTCAGCTTCAATTGTATTCAGGGTTGTAAAGGAAATATCGTACTCTTCTTGACTGATGGCTTCTTTGTTCAACAAAAGTTTTTGTCTATTCTCACTACCCACTGCCAATTTCTTACTGAATCGTAGCTTCTCTAGTTGAGCCTGAAGCTCATCATCTTTAAGGCTTACCAATAATGTTCCCTTCTTTACCTTTTGCCCTTCCTTAAAATGAACTTTGGTGACTAAGCCAGACACTTCACTTTTAAGTTGAATAGATTCGTTTGGTAAAATTGAACCAGTAACCTTAATCTTATTTTCTAAAAGCTTTGGCATAACCACAACGGCACTGACAGGAAGCGCAGACTTCGCCCTCGATGCACCTTGAGCTGAGGCTTCAGCACTTGAGTTGCTACCCGTAATTTCATCAATTCGCGGATAAACTGCCCATGCTGCCACCGCCAAAATGATTATCAAGACTACAATTATTCTTGATGTTTTACTCATTGTAATAAATAGTTAGGATAAGGAATGTGTTCTTATAAACTCGATTGAAAGTTTATTAAATTCATCGGGTTGCTCAACGTTGCACACATGACCGCAGTTATCCAATATATTTAACCACGCATTTTTATGATGTGAAACTAACTTGAGCACTTGTGGAAGGAACATATAATCCTCACCACCCATTAAATAGAGGGTTGGAGCCGTTGTTTCCTTCTCATTAAAATATTTTAGTAACGGGTTGATGTTATTAGTCAACTTGAACCATTTCATAAACTCATGCTGACAAACTCTTTTGGCCTGCCCAATAAATAAGTCTCGCGATTCGGCATTTCGTTTCCTAGGCATAATGATCCAAGCAAACAGTTTATAGAGCCACATAAATGGAACAAACCTTTTCAAGGCATTCCCCACACTCACCAAAAACTTAGACCTTACATTTAAACGGGTTACTGCACCTCCAAGAATAAGAGATTTAACGCGCTCGGGAGCTATTTCGCAAAGTGTCCTAATAATTATTGTCCCCAGCGAGATCCCTACAAAGTGGGCACTTTTGATCTTTAAGTGGTCTAATACTTCAAGAATATCCTTACTGATATTCTCAAAATTGTGATCGTTTGTAAAGTAGCGCTGGAAAGCCTCTTGAGATTTACCGTGCCCCCTCAGGTCTATTAATAGGACGTTAAATTCACTTTTGAAGCTTTTTATCTGACGGAACCAAATGGAAGAACTCCCCCCAGCACCATGGATAAAGGTTACCCATTCGTCAGATTGATTATTTAGATATGTTTTATAATAAAGCAAGGCCACGCAATTAGAGACAAAACTAACCCAAAGGTTTAATTTTTGTCTAACCGTTTGAAAAACTTAAAGGTTCAAACATAAAAAGAGTTACATCAAAAGAAACTTTCTTGGAGCTCCTTTTACCAAACCAGTTAAAGTATATCTCCTGATTAAGAGCTTTAAACACTACCGTTTACGAACCTGTAGCTCTCCCTTTTTTATTAAACAAAAAACCATCTCAGGTTACCCTGAGATGGTCTCTTTATTACTATTCTTAGAAATTTACGCTTAGAAGTTTATTCTCAAAGTAGCGTTCCATGTTGTACCGAAACCAAACCATACTGAGTTAGTTTGGTCGATTCCTTTCCATGCAGGTGAAGTTTCATCAGCTCTGTGGATGTTAGTGTTTGACTCAGATATGTATAGTGTGTTGAATAAGTTGTTAACGTTCACTCTGAAAGAAGAAGAGTTACCGAACAAATCAAACCTCACTGTACTACCCAAATCAACTAATCCGTAAGAAGGAAGCTTAAGCGCCCCTTGATTGTTTGGCTGTAAGAAGTCCGTGTTATTGATTGAGTAATCAGCATAAAGACCATCAACATAACGGTATGCCAAATCAAAATTCAATTTTCCAACTTTGTATTCAGCTTCAAAATATGAAGTAAACTGAGCCGCATCACCAACTTTCGCATCTTTCACGTACAATGTAGCGTTACCAACTGACTGATTTTGATCATTGAATACTGTAGCTTCAAAATCTTTCACGTATTTCCAGTCTCCTGCAGACACCATACCTTTGAATTTCAATTGGCTGCTATATCTGTACTCTGCTTCAAGTTCAAGACCCATATGACGAACGTCAACATCTTTGAACTGAGCAGTTCCTTCGATAGCACCAGGAAGTGTTACTCCCTGAGAAATGAATCTATTACCCCAGTTAGTAGAATAAGCATTAACATTAACCTTCAAGCTATTATTAACATAGCCATAGCCCAATTCAATTGAGGTAATCTCTTCATTTTGAAGATCAGTGTTTACATTATTGCTAAAGTTAGGGAATACAGCATCAAACAATGGTTGTCTTGAGATGTATCCAGCATTGAAGAACACATTTGATCTTTCGTCAATATTGTAGTTCGCTCCACCTTTAACATATCCACCACCGATGTTTTTCTTTTCAGAAATTGGGTTTGATGGTTGGTCAAAGAAATCTTCTCTTTTAAATGATTGATTAGAGTATCCTGCCTGGAATACAGCCGTAATAGAAGACTGATTGTTATATTCAACCAAACCATTAAAACCTTGCCATCCCACTTTACCAGTGTTGAAGTAATCAATTTTTTCTCTTTCTAAACCAGTGTTTCTAAATGGAGAAGCACTAATAGTTACATTTTGAATCTGTCCAGCTGAATTTCTATTACCAGTTGAAAAGTACCCATCAAGCCCCATTAGGTTTTCCAAAGCTCTGTAGTGAAAACCAGTGTAACTTCTTAAATCAAGACCTAAAGAATATCTCCAGTTATCTTTTGTTATATCTAAAGTAGAAATACCACCTACCCAGTTGTGTGAGTTCATTGAAGCTCTTCTAACTAGTACAGATCTATTTACTCCATCATTTCTAAAACCATTAGAACCAATTAACTGGCCTTGGAAACCAGAAATGGAACCTGTATAAGGAGACGTTGTCCCTCTGTTTACAGCAATTACGTTATCAAAATCAATAGAACCATCAGCATTTCTAGATGCAGCACCTCTACCTCTGTTATTCAAGTGTTCAGTTAGGTCAATGTTAAAAGGATATAAGTCAATATCAGAATTACGGAAATTATTTCCTCGTGGACCAGTTCCTCCACCTCTACCGGCAGAACCATAAAGTGATGTTGCTAATTTTACGTCAGTAGAAATATCCCAATCCCAGTTAAAAGTTGCTAGTGGTTTGTTGTAGAAGTTTCTTCTCATGTTAAACTCTTCTCCACCTAATTCACCAGCATCAGTATTCCATTTTCTGTCAACACCAGACTCTCCAAAATTGATGTAGTCACGGATAGATACCCAGCTACTTCTTTGGTGGTGCCACTGACCCGCGCCTAAAACTGAAAGGTTAAGGGCATGGCTTGATCCTTCTGGAGCATAACCAACTGCCGCAAAGTAATTGTATCCTTCACCAGATGTTCCATTAACATAGCCATTTCCAGACCATCTGCTCAATAAAAATGAGCTTGCCCATCCATTATCATTTTTTCCTGTGTTGTAAGACATTGATGTCTTTACATAACCATCGTTACCAATTCCTTGAGCAAAAGTTCCTCCTTCATCAAGTTCAGCAGCTTTAGTGAAGATCGAAACAGTTCCTCCTACAGATGGAACAGCTAATCTTGAAGCACCAAGACCTCTTTGTATTTGGATACCCGAAGCAACGTCAGTCATTCCTTGCCAGTTACTCCAATATACCCAACCATTCTCCATGTCATTAACAGGTTGCCCGTTAATTAAAAAAGAGGTATTGCTTTGCGAAAAACCTCTTAGTGACAATCTTGAATCGCCATATCCTCCACCTTCTTTTGTTGTGTAAACACCAGGTGTTCTATTCATAATTTCAGGAAACTCCATGTTACCCACCTTCAATGTAATTTCAGAAGGAGCAATTGTAGAAATAGCAACAGGTGTTTCTCTTTCCCTTGCAACGTCAATCACGTTAGAAGTAATAACAATTTCACCTAAAAGGTTGGCTTTTGGAACAAGCGTTACCACCATTCCTTCTTTGGCCACTATTTCCATCGTCTCAAAACCAATAAATGACACCTGTAGGGTTTGTCCTTCACTAGCACCTTGTACTTTAAAAGAGCCATCAAAGCCAGAAACAGCTCCTGTCTGAGTCCCTTTGATTACGACTGTAGCCCCCTGTAAAGGACCCTTTGATTCCGCGTCAATTACCTTTCCAGATATCTGAGCGAATGCTGCTTGAGATGCCAGCAAAAACATCATACTTAGTAAAAACTGTCTCATAAACGAAATTTTAAATATAGACTAGATTAGATATTAGAAATCGAACTTATTCTTCAGGTCAAAAGTAGTGTTTTAGAAAGATCAAGGCTTTTTAACAAACATTAACTTTTCGCTATGAATGACAAACACACTTAACGTAAACTTAATATTCATTTTTTGATTCTTCACTTGGTTAAATTCACCAAATAATATTAGGCCAAAACTCTTAATATCAACTATTTATTCTAAAAAGAACACCAAATAACTTTTTGAAAGGATCAGAATTCGATATTCTTTTTTTTGTTTCTTGGTGCAAAGTAAATGTTAAAAAAACATAAAATAAATTTTCCTTTCATAATTGTTTTAAACCATTCAAAAAAATCGCGTGAAATGGTGTGTAGGATGTAAAAAAGAATAGCCTATTTTTTGTTCACCGATCCGATCGCTATATTCGATTAAAATAACACTATGAAGGTTTTTG
>CAXBPM010000058.1:0-13725 GCA_963977345.1 uncultured Roseivirga sp. | reverse complement strand
ATGGTTTGAAGATTGTCTCCGCCATTCAGATATATGGTTACCCCATCAGCCATAGGTTTAAAACCTTCTCCTTTCATTATAACACCCGTAACCATTTGCCCTTCGTATGGGAATATTCCCATCTCCATTCCTGGCATTTCCATTTGCTCGATGTGAATGTCCAAAATGGCCTGATAAAAGCTGACTGCTCGTGAAATATCCGTTGCTGGAATTTCAAAAAGGGAAATAAAACTTTTCATATCGTTTGTTGTTTGCGTGGCGTTTGAATCAATCTGTGGCTTATCTGAACTAGTTGTACTTTCGCTGTTACAAGCTATCACGCTAAAGGAGAGTACTAGGGCAGAACAGAGTATTGTCTTTTTCATATCGTCCTATTTTAAATTGGCAATACAAATTTGCACTACTCTTAATGGCTAAAATTGTAAAAATGCGACACTCAATCTATTTGTAGAAAAGGGCAGAAAGGGTCATGTTTTCATTTCCTAAAAACTCTTTGGGGTTCGTTCCAGTAAACTCCTTAAAGTCTTTGATGAAGTGTGCTTGGTCGTAATATTCACTTTCATAAGCGATATTAGTTAAGCTTTCTGAGTCTTTGTTAAGTAGCATTTTTAATGCGGTTTGTAATCGAATTAATTTACC
Source organism: uncultured Roseivirga sp. (assembly GCA_963977345.1). Classification (GTDB taxonomy): domain Bacteria; phylum Bacteroidota; class Bacteroidia; order Cytophagales; family Cyclobacteriaceae; genus Roseivirga. The sequence goes on along the minus strand of CAXBPM010000058.1, from coordinate 13,086 downwards.
TAACTGTTTGGGGCTAACGCCAATTTCTTTTGCAAACTTTCTCTCAAGTTGTCTTCTTTTGGTCAAGTCATCTTTAAGAATCGTTTTTATCGGTGCGTTTCCGTTTGTCGATAAAAGGGCATTTACGGTTGTTTTTACAATGTTCTCAACGGTTGATTTGTCGTTTAGCCTTTCTAATAGAAATCCCTCTATGATCTCTATTCGTTGTTTAACATCTTTCGCTTCGATTATTTTTTCTTCTAATTCCTTGGCGATATTTTCCTCAAACAATAATGCTAAAGGCGTCTCTTTATTGGCTAAGTTTTTAATTGGTTCCGTTACAAAATTGGCAAACCCATAAGGATAGAATCGGATAGCGAAGGTTTTCACATAGCCTGTTGGTTCGATATAAAATGGTTCAATGGTTTGTCCAAGCACCATTGCGCGGGGTTGTAAAATGAATTTATCATTCGAAGTATATCGCTTTATGTCATCACCAAGAATAAAAGCCATTTCAATACAGCCATCAGGAACAATTCGTTGTTTTTGAGAATCATTATCATGAGGTACTTCCAAAGTCCAATAACAACTTACTAGCGCATCTAAATCTGGACTGGGCTGAAATGTTTGATAATCCATATATGGGTAGTTTTACTCAAGTGGCGCACAATGTTATGTATACGTCCTATTTGTGGGCGTTATATCTCGTGTAATTTATCAAAACTTCCTTATGGCATGTTGGCTTTAAGAGCCTTTTAATAATTAGCCACATGGGTTTGGCTGCTGTCTTATCCAGAAGAGACCGCTCAAGGGCGGTCTCTTTGCTTTACTACATCACCTGGTATTGAAATTCGTTGCCCCTAAATGATTCTTAAGTCTTTGGGGAGCAGCATTACACTAGTTTTTATTTTTTTTGAAACCAGACGTTTTCGACTCGATTCATATCCACATAAATACCATTAGTTTCCCCTTTTTCGTCTCGTGTGTATTTAACTATGGCCATGCCCGACCAGTCTGTTACATCTTTTTTCAAAACTCCAATTGGAAACTCGCCATGTCTGCTATGGTAGCCCATCAACTGATCGTTTATCAATGATATGGTATAGGTAGTCTCAAGTTCAGGACTATAAAACTGGCCCGTGTACGCTTCCTTTTCAATTGTTGTTAAGGGCGAACTATCATATTCTTCAAGGATTTGCGGGAGGCTATTTCCATCAGTTATAATCATTTTGTTCTTTTCTCCTTCCTCAAACTCTACACTGACAACAGTCTCGATGCCTCCAATGATAAATTGATGTGCCTTAACTTGGATAAGAGGGGATTGCACTCCATTGTCTCTTAAGTACCATAAAGTATCATTCTTTGCATAAACTCTACGTGGGTAGTTTTCTTTGTCATTCCAATAATCTCCCGCTATCTTTTTTGCCAATTCGGAGTCAAATGCGATGCCTTTAATAGGTTGTGGTGCTTCAGTTTTGGGAGTTTTATCTTTCAGTAATAATTGAGAAAGCATGATGTATTTGTCCTCGGGGCTGATGAATGAAATGAAATTGCTAAGGAGTACAATGGTTAAGTCTTCATCAGGATAATATGCTGTATTAGACAAGAAACCGGGTACTCCTCCTGAATGTTGGATTCTTCTGTTGCCCAAAAAATTATCTAGAAACACTCCAAAAGCATAGTTGTTGGCTGAACCGTTATTCAACACATCAACAGTTTGTAACATATCAAATGCTAGCTTCCACCCTTTGGTGGGGGTTCGGAAGTTCTTCATCCAAATGGTTAGGTCATTTGCTGTTGTGTAAATGTTAGAAGCTCCAATGTCTAAACTTGTATTCTCTCCAATGGTAAATGGACCGGGTTCGTATTGATTATATGGGGTGGCAATTTGAGCAAGCGTATTACTATTGGTCTCATCTACAAAAGTGCTGGCCATTTTTAATGGGAGAAAGACATTGTCATGCATCCATAAGCTGAAAGGCTGTTGTGTTACTTGTTCAATGATTTTTGCCAATAGTACATAGCCCGAATTGGTATACATAAACTGTGTGCCGGGCTCAAAATTTAGGCTGGTTTGCTTACTGAAATAGCGATAGTCATCTTCTGTTGTAATAGGGTCTCCATCTCTCCATCCCGCTAAGCCAAATAGCTCGGGGGTACTTCTAAAACCGCTTGTATGATGGAGTAAGTGGCGAATAGTGATCTTGTTGTCAAAATCGTATAGTTCAGGTAAGTACTTTCGGAAGTCATCATCGATTGAGAGTTTACCTTCTAAATTGAGCAATACAATTCCCATGGCGGTGAATTGCTTCGAAACAGACCCAATATTGAAAACGGTTTCTGTTGTGTTTGGAATCTTGTATTTAATATTGGCTAGTCCATAGGCTTTTGAGAAAACCACTTCGCCCTTTTTCATAATGGAAACTACGCCACCGGGGTGGTTTTTCTGATTCCAATCACTGAAGACCTGATCGATTTTGGCATTTATATTTTGAGCATTGATTACCAAGCTCGCATTTAATAGGAGCGCTATTAAGAGAATTTTTTTCATATGTTTTGACCTTTGTGAGTTCCTCGAAACATGCTCAGGCATTGAGCCATGTAGATGGAGTTACTCTATTCATTATGTTTTTGACTTGAGCCCAAAACTGTAATGAATTGCCGAGGTTGGAAGAATAAAATCTATGAGTGATGGAAAGTAATCTGTGAAATGAGCATACTATTCAAAAAGGGGAGTGAGGGTGATGTTACTTTTCACCCTTCTTATTTCTCAGAGACATTAATAGCACGATAAAAATCATCTTTATAAGTGGCTGAAATGGGGATTCTTTCTTTACCTATTACGATGATGTTGCGTTCAATGCTGTCAATCTTATCTATCGAAACCACATAAGACTTGTGTACTCTTTTGAAATTATTATTTGGAAGTATTTGCAGCAACTCTGAGAAAGTTTGAAGGGTCATGATTTTTTTATCCTTGGTATGAATCCCCCTGTAATCTCCCATCCCTTCTATAAAGCGAATATCACTGAAATATACTTTCTCTAATTGGTAGCCTGATTTGATGAAAGTGTAATTGGTAGTTGGTGTAGCGTCTTTTTTAAATTTATTGACTGCCTGAAGAAAACGGGGATAGGTAAAAGGTTTTAATAGGAAGTCGAGTACACTTAAATCATAGCCTTTGATCGCATATTCTTCATAGGCGGTGGTGAAAATCACTTTACTGTTAATATGAGCGGATTCTATAAACTCAATTCCTGACAGTTCATCCATTTGGATATCCAAAAAGATGAGGTCAACCTCATTGCTATTTAGAAACTCAAGTCCTTCAAGGGCATTTTCAAATGAGCCTAATAACTCTAACGCAGGTGTTTTGTGTACGTACGATTCAGTGCGTTTCAAGGCCAAGGGCTCATCTTCTACTATAATGCAAGTGATCTTCATACTGGAATTTTCAATTCTATAGCGTAATCTACTTCAGAGGTTTTTACATTCAATTCATAGGTGTCTCCATAGATCAATTTAAGCCTTTTCTCAATCAGCAGATTGCCTATTCCTTTTGTGCCTGTTGCTGTTCTTTTTAGCTTATTGATACACTTGAAATGGACTTCATTTTCAAGTATTGAAATCTGAATATTTATGGCGTCCGTCTTCTTGTTTTGGGAGTGTTTGAATGCATTTTCTATAAAAGGAATGAATACCATCGGGAAGATTTTCTTTGCTCCTGAAACTCCCTCAATGGTCAGGTTTATGAAGTTTTGGTTGGTCGTACGGATTTTCTGCAAGTCAACGTACTCCTGAATGTATTTGATTTCATCACTCAATTGAATCATGGAATCAGATGTTTTGTATAGATAGAACCTGAGGACTGATGATAGTTTGACAATATACTCAGAGGCCTTTTTAGGGTCTGTTTCAATCAAAACATCAATATTGTTTATGGTATTAAACAGGAAGTGAGGATCCAGTTTTAGCTTCAACATTTCAAGTTCTAAGGTTTCTGTTTTTTGGCGGAGTTCTTCTTTTTTCTTCAGGTCGGTAAACCACGAAATGAAGCTGTGCAGAATGAATCCAACCAAAGCATTAAAGCTATTGAGTAATAAACTGACTAGGCCTATTTCCAACAGTACTTGAGGAGTGTCTATTAGGGAAGAAATGTTCACTAAAGCGATCAAGCTTGAAATCACCAATAGTGAGAGTGAAAACAACACTAATTTCCCTTTGTTGGTCTTTTGTACAAACAGCTTGAATAAGATGAAATAAGAGCCGTAAAATGATATTAATGAAGGGATTAAAATGTAACCACCTATCAATACATAGAGGTTGATGACAAGTGATCCGTTTACAGTGCCTATCCGTGTAGCGATAAAGAGTATGGCTAGAAGTAGAACAAGAGACAGCCAGTAGCCTAGGTTGATTGCTATGACATAAATTTTCTTCATTCAGTATTTCAAAGCTAAACCTTATTGGGTATTTATACTTGAATAATCTGTGAAGTGAGTGGTTTAATCTGTGAATAGGGAAAGTGAGTGGTCTGTTATTATTATCTGTCCACTATATAATCCAGTCCATTTCTCCTTTGGGTCCTGCTACAAAACCATCAAGGGAGATGTGCATAAATGAAATTACCTTTCTTGTTTAGATCTGTTTTTATGGTTGTCTTTGGTTTGTTATGGAGTTTTTACTTTGATTGGCCTTACTGATAATTCAATATGGTCATCCAAGTCAGAAATACAATAGATGGAAGTAGAGGTATCATAATTGCAATCAAAGTAATCATATCCCATTTATAATTTTTCAACTCTGTCAATATTGTCTCGGGTGGGGTTGGTGTGACTTTTAATAGTTTAGTTCCAAATAAGAGGTCACCTAGTCGTTTGTCTGACCACTGCAAAAAGATGAACTCAAAAGGGAAGAGTATTGCCGTCAAATTTCGAAGCATACATTTTATCGGTGTCGAGGTTATTTCTGTTTTAGCGTCAACAACCCGATATCCAAAATGTCGGTTTACGATTCCTTGCCCATTCACCAAATCTTTGTTCAACGTAATCGCCCCATGTATAAAAAACATTCCGTTGAATATCCAGAATGATACTTCGTATTCCGAATTCGTTATTAGTGGCACTAAAAATTCAGCTAGTGTTGAAATAACCATGAAAAGGAAGTACAGTGTTAAAGAAACTACCTGAAAATATATAACTTCTCGAATTAGGAGTAGGCTTCTCTCATTAGCCTTAATCTCACTTGGGAATTGAATTCTCAAAGTCCATCTAACTAATCTATTTAAAAATAATAGCCTTAGAATGTACATAGTTGTCGAATCGTTATGGCCGTTTGGTGGGTAAGGTGTGCGTTTTAGACATTTTGATTTTTTCTTTTAATTCTTTTTTTAACCATTCTGAATCATCAGTCCTAATTGTCATTTTTTGCTCTACTGTCACTTTTGTGTTGCAAATTAGAGCATGTCGAACAGATTCGTCATTATCTTCCTTCAGTAAGTCAAGAATTTTGTACGTTATCTTTCTTTTTCTTGCTACCATACACCTGACATTTGAATCAGGACTTTTTGCAAGTTCTATTAGAATTTCAATTTGAATAGATTTATTCTGCGCAACCCAAAATGCTAATTCTGGATATTTTTTTAATATATCTTTCCAGACTACGATTGAAGCTTCTTCACGAGCAGCTCGATTGAATTCTTCAGGAATCTCACTTTCCCTTAATTGCTTAAATTCTTCTGCCGTTCTAATCACGTTATTTGTTTTTAGTCGGGTTGGTTTTTAAACTCAGAATCTCAATAACTTCACAGTCCGCTGAGTACATCAGGCCTTCTCTAAAATTGCATTTCATTCCAATTTTAATTCTGTCATAATATAGAGGTCTCATCTCTGGATTAATAACCCACATTCTTGCAGTTCCTTCAACAGGTACATGATTATCATTATACTTAATTATGTTACCAGTTCTATCTTCAAATTCTGGCCAAATCATAAATTGTTTATTGTCAGGCTCACCAACTATCGAAAAGTCGCAACGAACACCTTGATAAGGTGTCCCTGTCTTTCTTCCGCCTTCTTCTGGGTTTCGGAATTTGTATTTTACCCGAAAATCGGCTGAATGATTCAATCTATTTTCATATGGTTCGTGCATTTGCTTTTTTATTGTGGCTAACGCTATATACTAGCCATGTTTGTGTTGTTTATATCTCACGTAATTTATTAAAAAGTCTTTAAAGCATACCATGTCCGCACTATGCATCTTCATAGCCAACGAGGGCTTGACAGTTATACTTGGAGGCTAACTCTCTAGCACCTGTAGCATCTTCATCTTCTCCAATTGGAGCGAGCACAGATAAGCCTTCATTTCATTCAGATATCATTGCTTTGCCATCGGGTTTAATCGATAAGTTCTACAAATGTTGTAATAATCATTTTGATTCTTTTTATTTGTTCTACAATAGTTGTAGAAATATGAATCAAAACTTAGGGAACTTAGAAGAGACTGTCCTACTCATTGTGGCAGTAATGCAAGAGGAGGCTTATGGTTTTACGGTATCAGAGGCTTACCAGCAGTATATGAACAATCGAATTTCTATTTCAGCTGTCCATACGGTACTCAAGAGATTGGAAAAGAAAGGTATGATTGAGTCTAAAATGGGAGGGGCTACAGCAGAAAGAGGCGGCAGGCGCAAGAGAATTTTCGAAGTGACCAAAGTGGGACTTTCAACGCTTGAGCAAATTCAATCTAACAGGATGAAGCTGTGGGATATGATGCCTAAACTCAACTTTTCGGTTTAATGTCTATGCAGGAAGAGGGTAAGTCGCCACCAAAATGGGCCAATCGATTTTTAGAGTGGTATTGTGCCGATGATCTTTTGGACGAGATACAGGGAGACCTTTTAGAAGCTTATCATTATAGAATACAAGAAGTAGGTGTGAGCAAAGCCAAACGGTGGTTCGTTTGGGATGTAATCAAATTTTTCAGGCCTTCTTCATTCAAAAAAAAGTCAAACAATTCAACTCAAGTTTTTATGCTCAAAAACAACATCAAAATCGCATTAAGGATCATCTCGAGAAAGAAATGGGCCTCTTTTATTAACATCATTAGCCTGACTTTAGGGATCACTGCAGTTACTTTAATCTCCTTTTTTGTTGCTGATGAATTCTCTTACGACAACTTCCACGAGAAGAAGGATTCGATATACAGACTGGTGACAGACCGGTATTCACCCGATGGTGGCTATGATTATACAGATGCTGGTCAGCCACTTCCTTTGGCAGCACAATTGGTTTCAGATTTCCCCGAAATAGAAACAGCGACCAGAGTTTCGAAGGCAGAACGATACCTTAGAAAAGATGGTAATGTGCAAGAGGCTAAGGTGCTCTTTGTCGATTCTTCCTTTTTTCAAACCTTCAGTTTTCCATTTCTCATTGGTAATGAAAGAACAGCCATGGAGTTTTCTAAGAGCATTGTGGTTACCGAGGATTTAGCCAAGCGCTACTTTCAATCCATTGATGTAGTAGGTAAAACCTTAGAAATTCGGCACGAGGAAGTCTTTACAACTTATCAGATAACAGGGGTTGTGGCTCATATTTCTTCAAATTCTACATTCCAGTTTGATGTAGCGATGAACTATGATCAAACGAGTTACTACGGCTGGGCAAACGATAGTTGGGGCGTGCGCATTGATGAGATCTACCTAAGCTTGGGCAATAATGTAAGTGTGCCTGCGCTTAACGATAAGCTTAAAGATCATTGGAAAAAATACTTGACCAATGCCGTGGAAGAAAGTAAATCATATAAAGGTGATTACCAGAATTACTGGTTGCAGCCATTGACCGATGTACACATGGCCGCAAATGTTGGTAGTTCATTCTCCACCAGCGACCCCATGAACTCCTATATTCTATCTGGTATAGCCGCGATAATCTTGCTTATAGGCTGTGCAAATTTTACAATTCTCTCCATAGGGCGAGCCACTATGAGAGGAAAGGAAATAGCGGTGAGAAAGGTGGTAGGAGCGCAGAAGTTACAATTGGTGACTCAGTTTTGGGTAGAGGCAATTACCCTGAGTTTCTTAGCCATGTTCTTAAGTATTGGGTTGGTTTTTCTGTTGCTTCCCGCATTCAACGCATTGGCAGAAAAGAATTTCGTAGTCAATGATCTTTTGAATGTTAGGCTGCTTATTACTTTACCTCTGATTGCTATAGTTACTGGTCTGGCGGCAGGTACTTACCCTGCAATGGTATTGTCAGGCGTCAAGATTCTAGATTTCTTCAAGAAGAAAATGAAGCTCGGTGGAGCAAACTTATTTACCAAATCGCTTATCATAACTCAGTTCAGTCTTTCGGTTATGCTTCTTTTGGGAACCATAATCGTTTTTCAGCAAATCGATTTCTTCAAGAATAAGGACTTGGGCTATGACGATACCAATGTTATTGTACTCGAAAACACCTTGAATGCTGAACCTGAAAAGCTGGAAATATTTCAGAACATATTAGCCAAAAATCCCAAAATAGAAAGTTGGACGGGCATGAGTTATTCTTTTGGAAGAGGCGGGTTTTCTTCAGTCTATAAGAAACCTGACGGAACCGAATTCAACTATTCGGTCTATTATATTGAACCCTCTTTCTTTGATGTTTTGGGGATTGAGATACTGGATGGCCGAAACTTTAGTGAGCTATCCAGTGCAGACAACAACAGTATGATCGTCAATGAAATGTTCATGGAGAAGGTTTCTGGAGATTTTAAAATTGAAGATAACCTCACCGATTTCGATAATATGGGTTTAACAAACCCCAAAATTATAGGAGTAGCCAATGATTTTCATTTTCAGTCTTTAGCGAGTAAACTGAAACCAGTGGTTTTATTGATGTCTCCCTCTAAAAAATCTTTCAACAACTTTTTAATTAAAACGACCAATGCTCCAGATTCAGAATTGCTCCAGTTTTTAGAGGAGTCGTGGTATCAAGTTGCTCCAGAGTCTCCCTACAGTTATGTGTTGATGAACAAGGATATTGAAGCGCAGTATCAAACAGAAATGCGCTGGTTTAACATTGTAAAGTATGCCACAATTTGGGCCTTAGGCTTGGCTGTATTAGGTCTTTTAGGGATTGTAGGGATGTCAATTGCCGGTAGATTGAAAGAGCTAAGCATCAGAAAAGTGTTGGGGGCAAACACCCTGCATTTGTACTATATTCTTTCAAAGCAGTTCATTGTTCTGCTCGTACTAGCCGCCATCATAGCGATTCCGACCACGGTTTATTTCGCCAATGGCTGGTTAGAAAACTTTGCTTACCATATCGAACTTAACTCATTCGTATTTAGCGGAGTACTTGTATTTATCTTTTTACTGATAATGGGGATTATTTACTTGGGTACAATTCGTACCATTAAAAGCAATCCAATTGATTCGCTGAGAATGGAATGATGAAATTTATTTTGCCATCCAGAGTAGCCTTTCTGTAGTGTCATACATAAGGGAGAAAGAGATAATTGTTTGATAAGAAGGCAGTGGTTAAACGATGACTTCGCCAAATCTTTTAACTTTGAGTATGTCTAAGGGAGAGCTAATAAAGCATTATCGTGAAAGTGCAGGGTTGAGCCAAACCTTATTGGCTGAAAAAGCGAAGCTTTCGCTAAGAACAGTGCAGCGCATTGAAAATGATGAAACCGATCCTCGCGGACATTCACTTAATGCCTTAGCAGCGGCTTTGAATCTTTCTGTTTTTGACCTTACCACTAACTCAGATCAAATTTCGGAAGAAGTTCTTTCACAGGTTAAAGCCATTAATGCTTCGGCTTTATTTGGCGTTGTATTTCCCTTCGGAAGCCTTCTTTTTCCTAATTACTATTGGAGAAAATTCAAGTCCAATGGCCAAGTTAATTCGGTAGGAAGAAGAATCATCAATTTTCAAATTCTGTGGTCAATAGTCACTTATCTGTTGCTGGTTGTTGCCCCATTTGTAGGTAGGGCGCTCAATCTTTCTATTCCATTAATTCTTATCCTATGGATATTGGCCTTGCTGGTCAATGTGATTATGGTTTTTAGAATGTCTAAACAACTGGCTATAGGCAATCTGGACATCTACAAAACAGGCGTTTATTTTATTTAAAGGAGCTTGTCGTTGAATTGACGTTGATATGTCGCAGTGGAAAATACTAAATCCCTATCCTTAAGGCTTTCATTTGTGGTCAATAGCAGGACAGGTATGGAAAATAGAATTAGTTTCAAATACGGTTTAGTAATAGCACTCGTGGTTGGCTTGAGTTGGTTTATACATGAGTTAGCCCACTGGGTGGTTGCAAGTATAGTTTTTGGTTATGAAAGTGCCATTACGCTCAATACGGTTTACTTAGTGGATGACACTTATAATTCTGAGTCGCATATGATTTGGGTAAGTGCTGCTGGGCCATTGCTAACATTGATTTTGGCTGGTTTGACATCTTGGTTTTTGATGAAGTATGGCTGGGAAAAGTGGGGCTATCCCGTGTTGGTCACCGCTGTTTATTCTAGGGCTTTGGCGGGATTTTTTAATCTAATTAACTTAAATGATGAAGGTAGAATTGGTCATGCCTTGGGGGTTGGAAGTTTTACTTTGAGTATTGTTGTTACCGCTGTTTTGGTCTACTGGCTTGTTAGGGTAAATCGAAAGTATAAGCCTAGCAAAAAGTTTCAGTGGGCTACAATAGGGCTTGTTGTCCTTTTTAGCTCCGTCCTAATTCTAACCGATCAGTTCTTTCACATTACCTTATGGGTAGGGTAAAGGCTGCGGTTAACTAACTTCACTTCAGTGATTCTGTAGCGCTTTGCCCATCATTCATGGTGAAATAAGCGATATATGTACCCTTTTAAAGGTTTCATCCTGAGCCGCGAATGACGCTCTAACAATCCCTTGGTGTGTAATCTAAAACATACTCTACATCATCGAGCAATCAATATAATCAGTAAGCATATGAAAGAGTAAACCGATGCCAATAATTCTAAAGGGTTTTTTGAAAAATAGAAGCACTACATAAAAGCCCATGGCATAATAGGTATGCAGAAAATGAAAATTGATGCTGCATCGGCCTGGGTCGAAAATAGGGTTTGCAAATAAGTGATCCAGGTCCACCAACATAGTCGCCAGTAAAATGAAGTAAGTCTTCTTCCAATCCTTTTTAAAAAAGACCAGAGCAATTACCAAAGGAAAACCAAAGTGCAAAAAGTAGTGGATGAGAGATTGCATGGTGCTTCTTGTTTTAGACTGAAAACTTAATTGTCTTTATAGAATTCGAGAATGTCTTCCAGTTTGCTCGCAGAGTCTTTTAAACCACCTTCTCTATTCCTGACCAGCCAAAGTACTTTGTGCTGTGCAATAAGGAGTTCTAGTTCTTCACTCAGTTCTTTCCTTTTTTCGGATGGAATACTTTTAGTGTCGTAGTTTTCTGCCTTCAATCGGGCTACGCCCAAATGAATGCCGTGGCGGGCCAATGCGGCTGCCTGCTTCAATTCATCGATAGTGATTTGGGCATCCTCAGACTCAGATTCGGCTAAACTTAATAGGTCCAAACCGCGCTGAATGGTGCTGTCCGCAGCCCATAGGTTTTCTTGCGTCAACTCTTTTGTCTGATAGTTGCCCTGCATGGTCCATAAATACCTTCTTAGCAACAGGTGAAAAGCATTGGCATTGCCTTTTGGAATCTTGGTGTCTAAATAAGCATCGCCCAGCAGTAAAACGGATTTGGCGGTGTTGCCCGTTTTGTCCTTAAACAGGTAGTGGTTCAACTGAAACTCAAGGTAGTCGAGAGATTCATCTTGATAATTCCATGCATAACTGGCGCCCAAAAGCATGCTCGGATAAACCACAGAAAGGGGTTGCCAGTGGCCATAATCACCCCAATTGGTGTTGAGGTAGCCTTTAGCCTCGTTTTCCTTTCCTGAAATGGCAGCATTTTTAAGGTTTAAAAATGCATTATGGTTACGTCCGATCAATGAACGCCACGAAGAGGTGCCGGGGCACACATAAAAATCTAAACCGGCCGCTTTAAATTTCGGTAACTGCTCATCAAAAGCATGGTCGTCACTGTAGCCCCAAACCAATGCCGTCATGTCTTTGGGCAGTTCGCTGATCAATTCTGGATGGTTCAAAATAATGTCTCCCCAAAACTGAGTTTTAAATCCTAAGCGATTGGCTTCGTTGTTTAGCTTCACCAAGTAGTCCAAATAAACCCTCCCTTGGCCTAATTTCTCACATTCCGCTTCCGACTTCCCTTCACACAGTTCTACAGTTTCATCTCCACCAATATTGAAGAAGTTGCTAGAGAAGTTCGGGAGGGCTTCCTCATATAATGACTTCATTAAGTCGAAAGAAGCGGGATTGGTGGGCGCTAAGCTTGTTCGCTTACTTTTGCCCCAAATCGTTTCACAATCATCTGGACATTCCGCTAAATCGAGGTATTCATCATGCTTGAGCCAGTTTTCCATGTGCCCGAATGAGTTTTGGTTGGGCACTAGATCGATAAAGCGCGCTTTGCAATACTTGTCTAGCAGTCTAATTTCTTTAGCCGTTAAGGGGCTTGAGTTCTCCCAAACTACTTTATGGTCTTTATAGGCGTAGGTATGCTCTGTGTACAGTTGCAGCTCGTTTATTTTCCATGAAGCCAATTGGTCAATCAGGCGATAAAGACTTTCCATGGTGGGCACTTTATCTCTGCTGATGTCGAGCATATAACCCCTGCGTTCAAAATTAGGCCAATCCTTAATGGTGAGGCAGGGCAGTGTGGCATTTTCTTCCGTAGCATAAGCGAAAAGCTGTAAGAGTGTGAGTTTAGCGTAATAGGCCGCAGCAAGGTTTTGGGCGGAGATACGGATGTTATCCTGACTTAATTCTAGTGTATAGCCTTGTAAATGCGTCAGGCTGGAATCAATGGAAACGGAAAGGCTTAGCTTTTCTTCCTTCAGGTTAAAACTCAAATCCCCAGTTAAATTGGAAAGCTCAATGGATTTAATAAAGTCAGCGAATTGACTGATTTGCATTGCCGAAAAAGCCTCGCAACTGTCTGTTACGATCAGTTCTTGAGGCGGATTAATGAGGTATTTATCAAAATCATTGGCCAAAACCCCGC
>CAXBPM010000057.1:0-13773 GCA_963977345.1 uncultured Roseivirga sp. | reverse complement strand
CGAAGCCACCATCGCATACCTTAATGAACATCATGAATGCGCCTGTAGGAATTAAGAACAGCCGACCAACAGCACAAATAAAACATAGCCAATAAAGCGCCCTAAAAAGTTGGCGTCTTTTCACCAAGGGCATGAAAGGTATTTACAACCGAATTAACCTTTATAGTGTATATATAATTGAATAACCAATAACTCATGAGAACACTTGCCCTATTATTATTGATAGCTTTATCTATTTCATGTGACAAGAATGAAGATGAGATAGCCTCTGACAATTATGAAGTCACAACCGCTGGAACTAGTGTGGACTGTGGGCTTTTACTCATTGATTTTAAAGAAAGCGACTTACACAGAATTGAGAAAATAACTAATTCAAATGGGTTAAGATATGAGGCATACAATTTGAATAAGCAGGATTTCAGTGAAGAGGGACAAGTTCTGACTGTTAGACTGAGAAAAACACTTGATTCCGAATTTTTTGCCTGTACAACATTAGGAATCGGTTACCCCTGGGTGACAGTATTAGAAGCGGAATTAAAATAATGGAAGATTGACCTTTGCCTGAGCCAGTCTCTCCTATTTAGCTACCCTACTATTCATAGTCGACATATTGCCTGTGCCGTAAGCGCTTTTTTGATAAATTACATGGAATACAAATGCCATAAATATGGCATTTACACACCGATGTTCTTAATGTGAAAAATCAACAAAAATGAAAATGAGCCAGTTTTGGGTGAGAACTTTGGGAATCTTTGGCGTATTGGGTGGCCTGATTTTGTTTGCTGGAGATATGCTTTTGTATTACGACCCCGTTGGCATGAGTTTTAAGCGAAACATGAGTAATGCATCTGACTTTAGAATTATAGCGAGTGGGGTTTCCGCTTTATTTGCCACTTGGTTTTATATGATTGGATTAGGCCAGGTATATTTTGCCTTTAAGCCTGCCAAAGCCATTTTTAGAAATGCAGTACTCATTTGCTTTGGAAGTATCTTAATCGCTTTTGGAATCGTGCACGGAGCTTTTCTTGCTATTGCAACCACCGCAAAACTGTCCGCTGAATATAACATTGACATCAACGATGCTGTCGCGCTCTCTGAAAGAATTAATTACATTTTGAGGCTGTTCGTCTATCCTATTGTGGGCGTTCTGTCCATTCTTTTCATCAGTCAAGTCTGGAAAAGGAATACTTTATATCCACGATGGATTATTATTTTTTTTCCTCTTATCCCGTTTCTAATAGAAGATTTAGTTTGCAACGCCTTACCTGACCATATTTGGATTATCGTTAAAGGAGGTTACTTAAACTTAATCCTGACCCTCTTTTTTACTGCCTCAACGATTGCATTGTGGAATATTAGGAAATCGGAAATCAGTAATGAATAAAGTACGGCATAAAACGTAGCTAACATTATTCATCTCCCATAAGCACTCATCGATATATTACATGGAATACAAATTCCATAAATATGGCATATGCACACCGATGTACTTAATGTGAAAAAGAAGGGTTAAAAATAATTCCAAGGCTTAGGGACAACACTTTATCTCAGCCTAAACTCGAAATACCTGCGCTTTCTACTTCCCTTATACTAAACGTTATTCACAAGCTATAAATCAACATTCAACTAGATTCTTTAACTTTCTAAAACACAGTAGTTAAGGTTGAAAAAATAAAAGATATATTTCTGCAATCGCCAGCAAGACATAATCGAAATATGGAATTTTGACTACCTTTAGGCTCGAATTTCATGAGAACCAAAGCGCGCATATTAACCCTATTATTAACATTATTGGTTATTTCGACCAGTGCAGTCTTGGCATACGGTAATTCTTCTAAAAAAGAGATTACAGAAAAAAATTCCTGCTCAAAAGAAGATACTCATTCGGAAAAAAAATCTTGTTGCGAAAAAGATGATAATGACTGTAGTGGGGCTTGCGACAATACTTTTTGTCATTGTCCAAGTGCTGTAAACATCCCTGTTTTCACTAATGACCTTCAATTATCGAACACTAAAAACTGCATGTTTTCGGTTAACGATTGGGCTTACGTTCAACACATTCCAAATGCAGTTTATCTTTCTATTTGGCAACCGCCAAAATAAGCTAATACTTGTTTGACAGCCATAGATCTTTATAAAACCAAGCCTTGGGCTTGTATTCTTAGCTATTATAATAATTCAACATTTATAAAAATGAAATCATTAAAATATTTACTGATAGCATCTATCGTGCTATCAACTGTAGCGTGTTACGCTCAAGCGAAAAATCAAAAAATAGAAATCGTTAAAATCTACGGGAGCTGTGAGAAGTGTGAAAACACAATCGAAAAAGCAGGTAATATGAGAAATCAATCTAATGTAGATTGGAATAAGGAAACCAAAATGGCTACCATTTCATATGACAGTTTAAAAACTTCAAAAGAAGAAATTCTAAAACGTATTGCACTTTCAGGTTATGACAGTGATACCTATTTAGCACCGGACGACATCTATTCAAGTTTACCTAGTTGTTGCCATTATGAAAGAGCTCAAAAAACAACTACCCAAATGGGTAAATCAAATATAGATATGGCAACAAAAGACGATTCAATTCAATCAAACAAAATGACAGAAATGCAAGAAGCAAATCCACTTTCAGTAGTGTTTGATGCTTATTTTTCTGTTAAAGATGCTTTAGTGAAAACAGATGGAAATACAGCTTCGATAAAAGCAAATGATTTACTTACCGCAATCAGTGCTGTGAAAATAGAAGCATTAAATATGGACGTTCATATGGTTTGGATGAAAGTTGTACAAAACTTGAAAGAGGAAACAGGCCATATAGCAAAGACGAAAGAGACGATCATTCAAAGAGTTCACCTTAATATGCTTTCGAAAAACCTTTATGAGGTGATGAAAGTTTCAAAACAAACAACACCAACATACTACCAATTTTGTCCAATGGCAAACAATGGAGCAGGTTCAAATTGGTTGAGCAGAGAGGAAACAATTAGAAATCCATATTATGGTTTACAAATGTTGGAATGTGGAAATACGGTAGAAATCATTAAGGAATAAGTGAAATGAAAAAACACTTAAAATGGTTGACAATACTACAAGTAATATTGTCAACCCATTTCCTGTTTGGCCAAAATGTTGTTCGTTATGACTTAACTATGACCGATACGGTTGTTAATTTTTCTGGCAAAGAAAAAAGAGCGATTGCTGTAAACGGACAAATCCCAATGCCAACTTTAATTTTTACAGAAGGCGACATTGCTGAAATCGTAGTTCACAATAAATTAAAAGAAAGCACTTCTTTGCACTGGCACGGAGTTTTCCTTCCCAACAAGGAAGATGGCGTTCCCTATTTAACACAAATGCCAATCGAACCTAACGAGACTTTCACGTATCGTTTTCCTATTATCCAAAGTGGAACACATTGGTATCACAGTCATAGTGGATTACAAGAGCAAATTGGAATGTATGGCTCGCTGGTCTTACTGAAAACAAAAGACGACCCAACTTTCAGAAAAGGCATTGACGATTTGCCGGAAGTTCCAATGATTTTAAGCGAATGGACAGATATAAAACCTGAAAATGTGCATCGTATGCTGCATAATGCTAACGATTGGTCTGCAATTAAAAAAGGAACGGTTCAAAGTTATTCTGAAGCAATAAAAGCAGGACACTTTAAAACCAAATTAGGCAACGAATGGAAGCGCATGTTGGCAATGGACGTAAGCGATGTATATTATGATAAGTTTTTAATCAACGGAAAAAACGAAAGTCAACTTTCTCAATTTAAAGCTGGCGACAGAGTACGTTTACGCATATCGAATGGTGGGGCTTCCTCTTACTTTTGGCTAACCTACGCTGGTGGGAAAATGACAGTTGTAGCCAATGATGGTAATGATGTAGAGCCTGTGGAAGTGGACAGATTAATCATTGGAGTTTCTGAGACTTATGATGTTGTGGTCACAATTCCTAGCGAAGATATTGCTTACGAGTTTTTAGCAACACCTGAAGATCGAACAAAATCTGCCTCAATTTATTTAGGAAATGGGAAAATTCAGCTCAAAAGCAGAATGCCAAAACTCAAATATTTTGAAGGAATGAAGATGATGAACGATATGATGAATATGGATGGCAGTATGGACGATATGGGAATGGATATGTCGTATCAAAAAATGGATATGAACACAGTGATGTATCCAGAAATCACTGGGAACCCTGAAATGAAAATGGACAGTAAAACGGACCATTCCAGTCATTCAATGAATGCGAGCCAAGACATCGTTACTTTGAATTATGGGATGCTGAGAGCACCACAACCAACAACTTTACCCAAAGATGCACCAGTTAGGGAGTTGCGATTTGAGCTTACCGGAAATATGAACCGCTATGTTTGGAGTTTGGACAATAAAGTGCTTTCAGAAAGCGACAAAATCCTGATTAAAAAAGGTGAAAATATTAGAATTACGCTTTACAATAATTCTATGATGCGACATCCAATGCACCTACACGGCCATGATTTTAGAGTATTGAACGGTCAAGGAGAATTTGCCCCACTTAAGAACGTATTGGATATTATGCCAATGGAAACCGACACCATAGAGTTTTTAGCAAACACTGAGGGCGATTGGTTTTTTCATTGTCATATTTTATATCATATGATGGCGGGTATGAACCGTGTTTTTTCTTACGAGAAGCAAGCCGACAACCCATATTTACCCAATAAAAAATGGGCTTATAAAAAACTTCAAGCAGAAAGTAACAAGTTACATTTTATGGCGGAAAATGACTTTGCCACCAATGGAAACGATGGAATGGCAATGTGGCAAAATACCCGATGGACTTTTGGTACCGAATGGCGTTTAGGCTATCACGATGGACACGGCTACGAAACAGAAACCCACGTTGGACGATATATTGGAAAAAATCAATGGTTTATGCCATTTGTTGGTTTTGATTGGCGATACCGAAAACATAATGGAGAAATCGAAAAAAATCTATTTGAACAAACTAACACAAAAGACCAAAGGGCAGTTTTGAGTTTGGGAGCAAATTATGCATTACCAATGTTAATAATTGCACAAGCCGAAATTTTCATTGATGGAAATGTGCGTTTTCAATTATCACGGGAGGATATTCCTATTACATCAAGATTACGATGGTCATTTATGGTAAACACTGATAAGGAATATATGACAGGGTTTAAATATATAGTTACTCGTAATATTGGATTAACAACTCATTACGATAGCGACATTGGAATTGGATTAGGCGCAACATTAAGCTATTGATAAATGAAATGATACTACTAAAATCAGTGGCTAATAGAGCAGGCGGTTCAGCCCCTAAATAGGAACGGAGTGTACCTTTCATGCCAGCAATTATACGGATCTCGTAACAGGTAGTTTGTTAAAAAATGGGGGATTTTGGGGTGATAGTCTCTGACAGACTGAAGCCCCGTTCCTTCGGTCTTTGCAATGTAATCGTAGCGTTCAGTAGGAGTCTTGGCCTAATCATATCTTTGTCCTACTACACGCATCTGAAAGGCTACCTACAAGATGATAATGAGAAGTTAGGTGCCCTGGGCATTCAAGAAGTGCTGTCCATTTTCAATTATATAGAATTTGACTTTGAGGTAGACATGGATAAGCTTGAAAAGTTCAATGCGCAATCGGGCATTGTTGAATGCTCTACAGGTAACTACCCTTTTGGTGGACTAGAGCGCTTTTTAATCACATTGAGAGCCTATGGTCTAACTTCCACAGAATGTTTTGATGGATTTAATATCTGCGAATATGAATGGAACTCAAATTTTGAATACAACACTACTGAATTACCTGAAAGAACAAAAGCGTATTTAAATAGAGGTTGAAAAAGAACACATATTATTTATGTCCTACACCCATTTTTTAATAAATTACAAGGATATAAATAAAGTCAATGTCGTGTTTACAGGACTCTAGTGACAACTTGAAAAAACAATAGATGGCTACAATAAATAGTGCAATACGGTCATACGGAGCAGCTGTTCGCAGAATGGAAAGAGAGCAGCAAAGACAGGCTCGTGAATCCGCTAGAAGGTTTAAAGAACAACAAAAGTTTGAAGAAATTGACAATGCTCAACAAGCTGTTTCAGATTGGGAGGACTATGTCGACACAATTCAGTCTTTACACAAAAACTGTACTGAACCAGTAGATTGGACTCAAATTGAGAGTACAGAAAAACCGTTAGAACCGTTAATTGAATCAAAAAACCAAACTATTGCTAAAAACAACTTAGACTCTTTTAAGCCTTCTATTCTTGATAAATTATTTGGCTCAACTCAAAAGAAAATTAACAGATTAAATGATCTTTTGAACCAAGCTAAAGGAAAAGATAAAGATGAATATGAGGTCAAGTACAAAGAATATTTAGATGAGTTAAATAATTGGAATGACCTTCAAGAAATTAATACTGGAATAAAAAACAACGACCCCCATTTTTACAAAAAAGCTTTACAATATTTTGACCCATTTTCGGACATTGGAGAATTAGGGACGCACATAAGTTGCAATTTTGAGCAAAATCACATTGACATTGATTTGCACGTAAACAGTTTGGATGTTATTCCTGATTATGAATTAAAACAAACATCAACAGGTAAGCTTTCAAAAAAGAATATGCCTAAAACAAGGTATAACGAATTGTATCAAGACCATATATGCAGTGCTTCTATGCGAATAGCTAGGGAGGTATTTGCCTATTTGCCAATTCAATATGCTCGAATAAATGCGATGGCAAAGATCGTAAACACCAAAACAGGGCATTTAGAAGAGCAGCCTATTCTTTCAGTTATATTTCCACCAAAAACAATTGACAGTCTGAATTTGGAAACTATAGACCCTTCTGATAGTATGGCCAACTTTGTTCACAATATGAATTTCAGTAAAACAAAAGGGTTTTCCATAGTGCAAAAAGCAGAGCTCAACAAATAAAAAAAATTGTGAGAAAACATAGCTTCAACATTGTTACTATGCCCTATCAACAAAAACTTCACAGCTTCAATCCTCACAAAAAAAAGGTCTGCTGAAATAAACCAGCAGACCTTATATTTTACTTGATCAAGGGTTTAGCCCTAATCTCTATTTCCTTTATTCGGTCTTGAATTTCCGCTGCGCTGGCCGCCAGAATTACCTCTTGGAGCCCCACCGCCTGAACGTGGGCCGCTAGAGTTTCCTCTTGATCCTTCACCACCTGAGTTTCCTCTCGGAGCTCCGCCACCACTAGAACGTTGACCGCCTGATCCTCCTGTGCGTTGGCCACCGCCTCCACCAGATTTACGGAATCCGCCACTCTGTCCATCATTTCTACGGTCACCTCCGTCTCGTCCATCAGTTCTTCTTTGGCCGCCTTGACCGCCACTACGTTGGCCCTGGCCTCCACCTGAACCTCCTTTACGGAAGTCTGGTTTTCTGCCTCCACTAGATCTTCTTGGCTCTTCCTTAGCTGCTGGAGGCGCAGCGCTTGGCTCGTAACCTTCCATAATCTCGATATCAAGCTTTTGTCTCAAGAGCTTCTCAATACCATGCACCAAATCATGCTCATCGTGGCTCACCAAAGAAATGGCTTCACCACTTGCTCCTGCCCTACCTGTACGACCAATTCTGTGCACGTAATCTTCCGATACGTTCGGCAGCTCAAAGTTGATTACATGAGGAAGCAAAGGAATATCCAAACCTCTGGCTGCAATATCAGTCGCTACCAAAACACGTGTAGTTCCATTCTTAAAACCTTCCAAAGCTTTGGTTCTTGCGCCTTGGCTTTTATTACCGTGAATCGCTAAAGAAGCAATTCCGTTTTTAGTCAGTTTTTCGCTTAGCTTGTTAGCCGCGTGTTTCGTTCTTGTGAAAATCAAAACCTGACTCCAGTTACCTTGAGAAATCAACTTCGTTACCAAAGAGGTTTTCTTGACCTTATCTACGTGATATACCTTCTGAATTACCAATTCAGCTGCGGTGTTCTTTGGTGTAGCTTCCACCAAAATTGGGTCAGTCATAAAACTACCTGCCAATTGCTTAATTTCCGTAGAAAAAGTAGCGGAGAACAATAGGTTCTGTCGCCTTGCTGGCATTAATGCCAATATTTTCTTGATGTCGCGTAAAAAGCCCATATCGAGCATTCTATCGGCTTCATCTAATACTAAAATTTCTACCTGACTTAAAGACAGCATTCTTTGGTTGTACAAATCGAGTAAACGACCTGGTGTGGCTACCAAAATATCCACTCCGTTGCGCAAAGCACGTACCTGAGGGTTTTGATTCACTCCACCAAAAATCACGGTAGACTCGATACTCAAGAATTCACTGTATTCTTTTACGTTTTCATATATCTGAGCAGCTAGCTCACGTGTTGGCGTTAAGATCAAAGCCCTCACTGGTCTTCTCTTCGCTTGTTTGGCTTCAGACAATATCTGAAGCATGGGCAAGACAAAGCCTGCCGTTTTTCCTGTTCCTGTTTGAGCTGACGCTAAAATGTCTTTTCGCTCTAAAATGGGTGGAATTGCTTTTGTTTGGATGGGAGATGGCTCAGTATAACCCTTTTTTGTGATCGCGTGTAAAAGCGAATCAGAAAGCCCTAATGACTTAAATGACATATAAATTAATTACGAAACAAGTGAACGAGAGCACACACATAACCGTGAGGCTTGCCACTTGATGATTTGACTATGTTAAAATATTAAGCAGAAGAAATGTCTGGTCAATTTCACAAGCCATTTCGAAGTGCGGGGCAAAGGTACACCGAATTTTCGCCATAGTTGGCTTTTCTAGCTAGTTTCGAAAAAACATAGCGGGGAGAATGGTGAAAATCTCTGTACAATTCACAATTTACCTGAGAGATATGGACGTGTACTTCCCCATAAATTTATTATCAATAACTACCTGCTCACATCACTTTTAATGCTCCAAAAATATTTTTTTCTTTTAAAAGACCTTGATATCAATGATTTAGCCTATTCAATTAATTAGTATATTCCACTTTTATATAGAAAGTTACAAAACACATTTTTTGATACTACCTATATCGTATTTTTGGGGCCAAACTCCATTCTTTAAATAAGCCGAGAGAATTTGAAAGACTATAAAAAATTAGTTGACGATACCCTATTCTTTATTGCTCAAAAAGGCTGGGCAATAAAAGAATCCTCTTTCTATGATTCGCTTGCTATATTTCTTTGCGAAAAATTAGACATAGCCTATGTACTCATAGATAAAGTTAGCGCTCAAGAAGGCAATGTAGAAACACTCACATTTGTGGACTCAGGGGAGGTCAAAACAAATATTTCATACCCGCTCCTCAATACTCCGTGTGAAAATGTAATCAGTAAAAAACTGTGTGTTTATGCCAGTAATGTTCAAAAACTTTTCCCAAAAGACGACATGCTGGTACCCATGAAAGCCGAGAGCTATATTGGAATTCCTTTATGGAGTTCGGAAGGTGATGCTATTGGGCTTATCGCTTTATTAGACACTAAGCCCATTACTAATGCTTCGGACATTGAAACGATCCTGCAAATTGTTGCCGTTCGGGTTGCCCATGAAATAGAACGCAACAGTTTTGAGCAAGCGCTTATTGCCAAAAACAAGGAACTGGAAAGGCAGAACAAAGAACTAGAACAGTTTACTTATATCGCTTCCCATGACCTTCAAGAACCATTACGCACATTAACCAGTATTAATCAACTTCTTCAAGACGAGTTTAAAGGAAGGTTAGATGAAAGGGCCGAGACATACCTGAAGTTTATCAACCAATCAGCTCAGAGAATGCAACTCCTCGTCAAAGGCTTATTGGATTATTCAAAAATCGGGAAACTAGGAGATTTAAGTGAAATTGACTGTAACGAGGTGCTTAAGGAAGTGCTATCTGATATTTCTCTTTCCATCCAAGAAAGCAATGCGAAAATCGTAATTGAAGAACTCCCAATACTGAAAGGCTACAAAACTGAACTAAGACAGCTCTTTCAAAACCTGATTGTCAATGCCATAAAATTTGTAGACAAAGGTACAACACCTGAAATATTCATTTCGGCCAAAAGTCTAGATCAAGAATGGCTTTTCTCTATAAAAGACAACGGGATTGGCATTGAAGAAAAAGATATGGAAAAGATTTTTATCATTTTCAAAAGACTTCACAATAGAAGTAGATTTGAAGGGACAGGAATAGGTCTCTCCAACTGCAAAAAAATAGTAGAATTACACGGTGGGAACATTTGGGTAGATTCGGTGTTAGGAGAAGGAAGTACTTTCCATTTTACCATTGCCAAAACTTAGAATTTGTGAACAAAAAACTGAACTGCATATTGCTGATCGATGATGATGATGCCACCAACTTCATTCATCAAGTGATTATAAAAAAAGCCAAGATAGCAGAGCAGGTAATCACCACTTTTAATGGAAAACAAGCGCTTGAATATTTAACGAACAACGGTAGGTACGCTAATACAGAAAACACCCTGCCCTCTTTAATTTTTCTTGATATTAACATGCCTGTAATGGATGGTTGGGAATTTATTAGGGCTTATCAGGGACTACCCGAAAACATCAAAAACCAGATCATTATTGTAATGCTCACCACATCATATGATCCTGATGATCAAGAAAGGGCACTTAAAATCCCTGAACTTGCTGAGTTTGAGAAAAAACCACTCACTTTCGAAATGATGGATAGAATCACTCAAAAGCATTTTTCAGAAAGTATCTAATTAAAGGAGAGCTTAGTTGAAGAGCTGGGTTGACAATTAAATTCTTACTTCAGAAATAAATCTGCGTATTCAGACCCTACTCTAAAAGAAGTACACATGGCTGTTGAAACAATAGTGTGCCTTCTTGCAAGCCTTTTCCAATAACGATATGCTTTACGGTTCCCTTCAAATCGAATGAAGCCATCATTATATGGCGGAGGTGGTGGGATTTCATTTATAAAGTCGTCTTTGGATGTACCTTTAATTTCAGTCGTACGATTCCAAATAACCTTATCAACCCTGTTTCCAACAATCACGAATTTCTCCCCCAATTTGAACCTTTGCGTACAGCTTCCATCACTAGCCTGAATGACAATCTGTTTGAGGTTTGGTTCACCCTTAATCATAGAATCAACCTTAAAAAGAACTTTAGAATAACCATTATCATTATTTGAAATAAGGTTCTTCATTTCGCTATCATAATGAAGTACCTCTATCGCACTTCCCACAAATACGTAATCATAATATTTGATCATTGATTTTACCTGTGCTTCATTAATTTCATAACAAGTACACGCATTTGCTACTTGCGATAAACACAGCAAAGCTATTATCATTGGCAGGATGAAGTATTTCATCATAGGGCTATTCAAATTCATTTGAACTTACAAAAGAATCGACAACTAATCTATTCGTTAAACAAAAAAACCTGTCAATCTAGAAGACTAACAGGTTTAAAAATCATAGTTTTCTCTTCAATCAAAAACTCTCTCTCAACTCAAAAGTCTTGCGCATTCTGTTGATCATCTTTGTAGATTCTTCGAAGTTTAGCGTTTGCTGACCATCAGAATAGGCTTCTTCTGGTTTTTCATGGGTTTCAAAGATAACACCATCGGCACCTGCCATAATACTGGCCAAAGCGATAGGTTCTACAAAGTCACGGATACCAATGCCATGCGAAGGATCTGAAATCACAGGCAAATGCGTTTTCTCTTTTAATACCGCAATCGCATTCAAGTCCATTGTGTTTCTTGTGGCGCTTTCATAAGTACGGATGCCTCTTTCGCAAAGCAAAAGCCTTTCATTCCCCCCACTGAAAACATATTCGGCAGAAGAAAGCAGTTCGTCAATGGTGCCAGAAATACCACGCTTGATCATTACGGGTTTATCCACTTTACCCAGTTCATCCAGAAGATTGAAGTTCTGGGTGTTCCTTGCGCCTACCTGATAGATATCGGTGTATGGATACATTTCGGCAATTTGAGAAACCTGCATTACTTCGGTAATGATTTTAATGCCAGCTTCTTTGGCCAATTGATACCACAGCTGTAAGCCTTCAATGCCCAAACCACGGAAAGAGTAAGGCGAGCTTCTAGGTTTGTACACACCACCTCGCATAATTGAAATGCCGTTTTCCTTCAAATGCCCAATCACCTTTCTAATCTGGTCTTCACTTTCGATAGAACATGGCCCAGCCATAATCTGGAAACCGCCTTCTTCAATGACAACGCCATCACCAAGATCGATAATAGTAGGTTTTACCTTCCACTTTTTCGATACCAGTTTATAGTCGTCCGATACGATATGAATATCGCTGATGCCTTCCATATGGCCGATTTCACGGATATCGAAATCCTTTTTACCCGTACCAATCAGGTATTCTCCTTTTTGGGTAATCACGGTGGTCGGCTTATATTTCAAGCCCTTTACTCTATTGACAATGGCCTCTTTCTGGGCCGAATTAATGTCTTTTTCGAATTGTATAATCATGGTATTTAGTCAATAGTCAATGGTCAGTGGTTAAGACTGCGTCATTGACCAATTCATTATTTATTCAGAATTTCTTTTAATTTTTTTAAATCCGATTCGTTTAAAACCCTTTTCGGTATTAGGTGAGCCTGAGTTTTGTTCTCGTAAAAGAACAAGATCAATTTTGTTTCTTTAACCTTCAACACATTCGCAGTTTTCAGTGTTATGTTATATGACTCACCAATTACTTGAATTTCGTTTTCCGAGACCGAATATTTTACCAGCTCTCTAATTCGAGGAAGTGAGTTATAGCGTTTAGCTATGGATCGATAAATTAAATAAGGAATTAACACAAGAAGCGCTATTCCGATAAACAAAAGATTCCATTCCGTTTCCACCTCATTACTCGAGTCAAGAGAGAACAAGAAGTCCAGAATACAGATGGAACCTACGAAATACAAAATTCTAGTTAGCCATTGCGATTTTGATAAATAAGAAACCCCATTTCGGTACTCTTTCAGAGTAAGTCGAAATTCAAATTCAATCTTTTCCATTTTATTCTTCCTTCAAAATATCCTTTATAAAAACAGAAATATTCTCTTCCAAATTCCCCTCTTCCGAAATAGCTTTAATAAAAGCACTACCTATAATGGCTCCGTTGGCATTTTCACAGGCCTTGTCAAAGGTTTCTGCATTTGAAATACCAAAACCGATGAGGGTCGGGTTTTTCAAGTTCATATTTTTCACGCGAGCGAAATAGTCGGATTGATCTAGAGAAATGCTGGTCTTTGCCCCGGTGGTACTCGCTGAAGATACCATGTAGATAAAGCCGTTTGAGTTCTCGTCTATCTGCTTGATTCTAGCCTCAGAAGTTTGCGGAGTGATTAAGAAGATATTATACAAGCCATGCTTTTCGAACATCGGCTTATAAATTTCTAAATACTCAAACATCGGTAAGTCAGGTAGAATAACTGCGTCTACCCCTACTTCTTCGCACTTGGCGCAAAAGTTCTCCATACCAAACTGCACAATTGGGTTGACATAACCCATCAGCACAATCGGCACCGAAACCTTGTCTCTCATGTCTTTCAATTGGCTAAACAGCACTTTCAAACTCATACCGTTTTCCAAAGCCACCCCATTGCTTTCTTGAATGGTCGGACCATCAGCAATAGGGTCTGAATACGGAATTCCAATTTCAATTAAGTCGGCACCCGAAGTTTCAAGCGCTTCTAAAATTGTCGTGGTATCGTTCAGCTGAGGATAACCCGCAGTAAAGTACACGTTCAATACGCGCTCCTTTTTGTCCTGA